>CAYVTN010000430.1:0-2480 GCA_964454395.1 uncultured bacterium
AAGAGGCTGTTCCGTCCCATCAGGACACCACCATGGTCTGAAGCCAAACGTTTTTTATTTTATTCCACGGGACAAAGGAGAAAAGCGTGCATCTGAATTACCGACGGTTTAGGCGCTGGTTGCCGGCTCTGGGGGCCGGGCTGATACTGATTCAATTGAGCGGCCTGGCGTGGGGGAAATCCCGCTTTGACCTTTGGGTCATCAACGACCGCACCCAGGCGCCGGATTTTACCCGGCGGGTGCGGAAATTTTTGAATAACCACGTGGACAGTAAAGTTTTTAAAGAGATGAACGCCCTCTTCGACGCCATTGACTGTGAATTTCCCACGGACCTGCTCAAAGCCATGGCCTGGCAGGAAAGCCGCTGGCAACAATTTAATCCCGACGGCACGGTCACCAAAGGTATCAATTACCGCAAAAACCGCCGTAAACACATGATAGTGGATTCCGTGGATTACGGGGTTATGCAGATCAACAACCGCCGCAGCTCCCTTGATCCCTTGCACTGGGATTTCAACCGCATTAAAACCGACCCTTATTACAATGTGATGGCCGGCATCGAGGTGTTGCGGCATAAATTAGCCTATGCCAAAAAATTGCAGAAGTCCGCAGATTGGCCGGCCATTGAAAAAGCCTATCATCTCCAGGGCTACACCACCTTGGATATCGCCCTTAAAGCCTACAATGGCATGCGCTATTCCTCGGAATATGTAGACGCCATTCATCATGCCCGTCTGATAAGACCCTGGGAAAACGCCGGGATGATGGCCGCAACCTCCAAATACAAGCCCGCCGCCCGCCTGGCACCGGTGACGATCCGACCGGACCGCCAATTTCAGAAATTGCGTCAAAAAGCCTCTGATCAAATTTTGACCAGGCCTGTGTTTCTTGGCAATCATGATCTGAAATAAATCAGGTTGTGGCCGGCCGCGCTGGAGGTCTGGTTTGCTCTTCCAGTGCGCTCAGACGTTTCAGAGCGTCGGCCCGGGTTTGACCGCAATGGCCGGGTTGGGGAGGAAAATTTTTACATACAGCCGGATAATCGGGCCCACCCCATAAACGGCAGCGCAGGCTTTGAGGATCAAGATGACTGCAGACCTGTCCGGCCGGTTTGCCTTGGGGATGGAGCGGCAAAGGGGAGGAGATGGAGATGGCCGTGCAGCAGGCCGCACAGTGGGGACGGCACTGCATGTCACGTCCGGGCCAGCAGGCCCGCGATCTGCCGGTACGCCGCTTGGGCCAATCTTTCCTTGTTGTGCTTGTCCGCCGGCGTCGGGACGATCACCTCGCCTACCTGAATGGTGACCGGGGCCGGTTTAACCAACAGACTGGTTTTGGGCAAAGCCTGATAGGTTCCGGTAATGGCTACAGGCAACACCGGCAGGCCGGTGGCCAGGGCCAGGGCAAAGCTGCCTTGCTTGAACTCATGCACCCGGCCATCAGGACTGCGGGTGCCTTCCGGGAAGATGACCAAAGAAATTTTGGCTTTGGTTTTAATGACTTGGCTGGCCGCCAGAATGCATTCCCGCGCCGAACGGGCGCTGTCACGGTTGATGGCAATATGGCCCAGGGCTTTAATGCCCCATCCAAAAAAAGGTATGGCAAACAATTCCTTTTTGGCAATAAAGACCAGCTGCAACGGCAGATTGACCATAAGGGTGCTGATGTCCAGATGGCTCTGATGGTTGCTGACCACAATATATTTTTGCTCGGGTTTGATTTTTTCCAGACCGTTGACCGTGGCCTTCACACCTCCCAAAGCTAGCAAATGGCGGCTCCACAGGCGGCCAACGGCATATGCCGCGGCCGGTGAAATAACCCAGCTGGCCAGCATGCACACCAGACTATAGAACGGCGTGAACAGTCCGTTCCACAACAAGGTTATCACTCCTCTAAGCAAAATAAACAAGTCCTTCACGATGTTGATCCTGGTTTGCACCTGCATGATGATCATCCATTAAGCCGGCAGCGCCGGAATGAAAATGATCCACCACCAAGGTCATCAAGAAGGACAAAGAAAAAATAGGCCAAGGGTCTGCTTTGTGCTCCTTTGTGACCTTGGTGCCTTGGTGGTGAATTTTTTGCTGTTTTTATAGTAATTCCGTAATGTCTTAATGGTGCCCCGTGGCAAGCTACGGGGTATCGATGAATATAATGAAATTTATCTACGCTAAATGCGGTTATCTTGCCGGCACAATATCTAATAACATAAAACCTTCCGCTCATCAATAGCTTGCCGGGCCCATAATCCACCATCAAATTCCAAATCGACTTTTTAGCACAACCCTATTTATGAAAAGCAGGCTCACCCGGATAATAAAGCACCTATCCAGAATTTCCGGTTAGGCTAAGAGGCCCACCTTTGGCAGCAGCGGTTTCTCAACCCGTAGCGCCCCGGAGTCCCGACCGGAACAGATATTTTATGAAAGGGACGCCTTCGGCTGCCCCCACCGGTTGGGATATTATGCAAAAGGGACGCC
>CAYVTN010000431.1:0-2465 GCA_964454395.1 uncultured bacterium
GAAACTTCGTTATTATACCATATCATCAAACGAAAAAGTCCGACAGGCTCCTAGCCCACCTGTGCCCGTTTTCAGGGTATCCTACCAAATATCTTAGAGTCTCTGTCCGAATTATCTACGCCTCCCGCGTAGATAATTCGGACAGAGACTCTTAAACAAGAACTAATTATTGTCAACAATGACAAGTTTTTGTTGTTGCCGGCAAACACCTCTGATCTCGGGATCATACATGGCCTCGGCCAAGGTATCTGGTATATAAAATGTCCCCGGTGTCACGGCCCGAACAGCGTAAGAAAAGCTGGCTGTACCCGCAATCCGATTGCTGAAAATCAGTATTCTGTCGTCCCGAATATCCTGATAATCAATAGTCATGTTGCAAGGCGGGACAAAGCCCAACTGCCCTCTTGATTTCAACCGCGGGTTTTCAATTTCAAAACCGGCAGGCAGCAAATCCACCACGACGATGTTCCTAAGGTCTTCCTTATCAGCTTTAATTTCCAGGGTGACCACCGTCAGTTCGCCTTGAATCATATTTCCCAAATTAACGGCATTCCCTTTGCTGTCCCGATAATATTTTCTGACCGTCATTCCTTTAGAGATCACTTTTTTCTTTCGTTCCAACGGCGTTCCTTCCGCCATCAGATAGTAATAGGCCGGCTGGCCGCCCCGGTTGATGATGCTAATTTTTTTACCACTTAGGCCATTATCACTAAGGGCGGGATTTTGACCGCTCAGGGTCTTGTATAAGTGCTGATCAAGCATAAGATCCAATTGAACCGGGCCGGCTTTGGATCCGTAAACGCGGCCCAAGGCCATCATAGCCCACGCATCTTCCTGAGTGGTTCCAAAATGACCGTTATTCATTTGTTTGACCAGATAATCAATGATCGCCGGTATTTTGGATGAATCGGGCGTGACTTCAGCCAAAGCGGCCAAATACATGGCCGTATTCCTGACCGATGAATTAAAAGATCCAAATTGTTCCCGATAGAATAAAGTGCTTTTAAAATCAGGCTTTAATAATTTCGCGGCTTTTCCCTTATCGCCAAGTTCCGCATAACTCATGGACAAAATGGCGCGATCAACTTCCGTCAACTTATCAAATCGCTGATAAAACAAATGAGCCATGCTTTCCTTGTCGGGCTTTTTAATCAACGTCTTCAGGTAAAGTATATAGGGGTCAATGACGGAAGCGTTCTCTTGGCCTTGTTTACGACGGTCAAGCCGTCCCGGTTTCACTTGTGGCTGGTGATTTGCCTTGGTGATAAAATTCCTTGTCTTTGCCAGGACTTCTTTGTTGATCTGATAACCTTTGCGGTCAGCCTCCAATAAAAAATGTGAAATATAACAGGTCAACCAACGGCCGGCGGGGCGACCACCCGGCCACATGGTAAATTCCCCATCGGGCAATTGAAGTTTTTCCAATCCGGCAATACCTTCCTGGATGTAATAATCCATGGATTGGCCTTTACCGGTAAAACGTCCCGTGGCTAAACCAAGGTCCTTAAGATAGAGAAGCGGGAATATTTTGGAAGTTATCTGTTCGGCGCAGCCGTAGGGATATTGCAACAGGTATTCAAGACTTGCCAGATATTGAAAAAGGGGATTTGATGAAGCATTGATCCGGCACTTCTGCCCGTAAGGGATGAATCCTGCAGGTACGTCAAGCGCCGCGCTTTTTCCAGGAGCAAGTTTTCCTTGTTTAACAACAGTTTCCAGGGGATGAATGGGCCGGATGCTGACTTCCGTCTTTTTAACGGTTTTTTCACCGGCACCACTGGCTGTTACCCGGAAGGCGGCAACGCCGGCATCGGCTTTGGCGTCAATAAAGAAAGCCACCCGTTTTCGGCCTTCTTTCTCCAAGTTAAAAGAAATGCTTTTGTTGCCGTTTATTTTCGCAGGCCCTGCCACCGTCATCCGCACAACAAATTTGCCCTTGCGGCCGGTTCGGTTGAACAGTTCAATGGGAACTTGGAAATGATCCCGGGGCGCGGCAAAGCGCGGCGTATTTAAATGTACAACAATAGGATCAGCAACCCGGACCCGGCTGCTGTTCGAACCGTAATGATCCCCCTGAACGGCCATTGCCATAATCCTTACGGCGCCGTCAAAGTCATTCGTTTTAAAATGATAAGTAACATTGCCGCGGTCGTCGGGTTTTAAGATGCCGGAAAATCGGGCTAGGGATTTTTTCTTTTTAGCGGCAACAGGATTCAAATGCCTTCTTGTAATGTCACCGCTTTCACCTCCGCCAATGGCAAATTTCTGCCGCCATAAATCAGGCAAAAGCAAATTAAAAGTCGAGTACGTTTGCGTGTCCAAACTGCGTTTGCGATAAAAATAATTCAAAGGATCGGGCGTCTGGAAATTGGTGATTTGGAGTATGCCTTCGTCCACGGCCGCCAGGATGACGTCGGAGCCGATTTTATCTTCCGGTAAATGCAAGGTAACATCGATGCCCTCAT
>CAYVTN010000432.1:0-2462 GCA_964454395.1 uncultured bacterium
TTTTAGTTGCCTTTAATCGTTCCCCCAAAGTTTTAATTCGTGTTTTCATCCGCAGTCCCAATCGGAATAGATTTTATATAAAAGGGACGCTGCGGACATCTTCGATGTTTTTCGCAGCTTTCGCAGATTAAAACACGAATTAAAACTTTGGGGGAACGATTAAAGGCAACTAAAAAAAGTTCAGGGAAGGGGCGGCCATGAATAAAGTCAAGGGCAGCGGCAACGTTATTTTAAAAAAAGTGCTTGAAGAGCGTTCCATAGACATTGCCGGGGATTTCATGCCCAGGCTTACGCCTGAATCACAAATGGTTTTTAACAAATTGGCGGTCTCATGGGTGGATATACCTTCGGAAAAGGAAGGCTCCCCCCTTTATGAAGCGGCCCGGTTGCTCTTTCCCGGACCGGAAGAAAAAGGTCTTGCCAAGCTGGGCCTGCTGATGGCCAAGAAAGCCCCTATCTTCTATCAAATCTTTTTATCCATCCCCACCAAAGAATTTGTCTTTAAGAAAATGCCTCAATTATACCGTTCTTTTTACGACACGGGTTCAGCGGAAGTGATTTATGGAGGCGGCAAGGAATGCACTATGGTCATGAAGGATTACCCTGCATTTCCTCGCTATATGCAATGGTATATGTGCGGCTGGCTGGAAGGTTTTTTGGGGATCATCAAATTAAAGGTCACCTCCGTAAAAAGCGATTTTAGTGATCCTCAGGCCCGGAAATGGCATGTCGTTTGGGCTTGAGGTTTTTTCATTGCGGTTAATGCATGTTTCTCACCAATCGTATTGAAGGCGTTATTGCTTTATTTCGAAATCAAGGCAAATCAAAGGGATCAAACAAAGTTTTTGGAAGGAGGCACCATGAACAAAGTTAAAGGCAGCGGTTTGGTCATTTTAAAAAAAGTGATCGAGGAACGGTCGTTTGATTTTGTCGGGGACTATATGCCCCGGATCACGCCCGAAGCCCAAATGATTTTCAACAAATTGGCTTTTGCCTGGGTGGACATCCCTTTGGAAAAAGAGGGATCGCCCATCTACGAAGCGGCTCAGTTGCTTTTTCCCGGGCCGGAAGATCAAAGTCTGTTCAACCTGGGCCTGGTGATGGCCAAGAAAGTACCCATGTTTTATCAAATCTTTCTGGCCATTCCCACCAAGGAGTTTGTGTTTAAGAAAATGCCTCAATTGTGGCGCACCTTTTATGATACAGGTATTTTGGAAGTGGCCTATGCCGGCGGCAAAGAATCCACGATCTCATTGCGTGATTATGCCCAATTTCCGGACTATTTGAGGAAATATATGTGCGGCTGGCTGGAAGGTTTCTTTGGAATCATCAAATTAAAGGTCATCACGGTCAAAGGGGACTTCGTTGATCCTCAGGCTTGGAAGTGGCATGTGGTTTGGGGGTAAGACCTGGTAATAAGAATTCATCTGCCCGTCCTTGATTTCCCCCTTGGTTTTTAAAATTAACTCAACTTTGGCAAAGTTGAGAGGATTAATTCTTTATCTCAAAGACAATTTCCACCCGCCGGTTCTTGGCGTGTCCTTCCTTGGTTCCTGCCTTGGAAAAGGGATGTTTTTTACCGAACCATTTGACCTGGATGGGAAAGCTGGGAGGTACGCCATGATGGTACATATAATAGCGAACTTCCAGAGATCGTCTGCGGCTCACATTATTATTGACCCGGTCTGATCCCTGTTCATCGGCATGGCCTTCAATCCTGAGGGCTGTTATTTTGGATTGATAGTGCTTGTAAATTTCCACGGCTTTGTCCAATTGGGGCAGAATGGCAGGGGTGATCTTGTTGCTGCGGAAAGGGAATTTAATCTCCAATAATTTAAATTTAGCGGTTTGCTCCATACGCCCAAGCTCTTGTGCGGGTATGGGCGGGAGATTTTTTTCAACGGCCATTTGAGCTCCGTTTTTATCGATCAGATGAAGCATTAAGTGATAAGTGATCGCGGGATCGGCCCATTGCTGATCATCGGTCATGCCATCCCAAGTCTGATCTTCCGGCAGCCGGCCTGGGGCGCTCATGGTTCTTATGGGCGTGGCCTCATCCTGCTTGTAAATGGTCAGGGTCCATGTCTTTATTTGATCCACAGGCCCTTGAGCGTGGATGATGGCCTCGGGCGCAAGACCGTCGCCGTCTTTTAGAAATTGCAGTTTACCTGTCACCGAGAACGCCGGCCATTGTTGGGTGTAGGTCACGGGCCCGCGGTTGGTCAAATAATTCACCTGCAAAGCATAGGGGCCGCCTGTCGGTCGGCCTTGCTCATCCAGTCCGTCCCAGGCAATCGTCCTGGGCACATTGTCCTGTTTGATAAAATGATAGGTTTTGAGAGTACGCCCGTCAGGTCCGGTAATGGTAAAAGTCATTTCTCTCACTTGATATTCATGCCCCAAAGCCCTGGGCGTGAATTGCATTTGCGTGCCGCCGGCCTGGCCGGCATTCACGGCCAGAG
>CAYVTN010000433.1:0-2416 GCA_964454395.1 uncultured bacterium
GGAAATCGAACACAAGGTTGCCCGTCTGCTGAAATCCAAACAACTTCAGGAACAGAACACATACCTCAGCCGGGAAAACAACCTTAAGTTCGGACAACTGATTGGCCAATCGGAAGCCATGCAAAGCATTTATCATTTGATTGAGAAAGTGGCCGGCACCGAGTCCACCGTGCTCATTACCGGCGAGACCGGAACCGGCAAGGAAATGGTGGCCCGCACCCTTCATCAAAAAAGCGAGCGCGCCGCCGGTCCCTTTATCACCGTTCATTGTGCGGCCTACAGCCAGAACCTGATTGAGAATGAATTGTTCGGTCATGAAAAAGGCGCCTTCACCGGCGCCACCGGCCTGTACAAAGGCCGCCTGGAAATATCCGACGGCGGCACATTGTTCCTTGACGAACTGGGCGAGATACCGCCGGCAATCCAAGTCAAATTGTTGAAATTTCTGGAAAACAAGGTTTTCGAAAGGGTGGGATCCAACCAGCCCATCAAGGTGAATGTGCGCATCATTGCCGCCACCCACCGCGATCTGAAGGAAATGATCAGGGAAGGCAAGTTCCGGGAAGACCTTTATTGGCGCATGAACGTGTTCCCAATACAGTTGCCGCCGCTAAGGGAACGTAAAGAAGACATTATTTTATTGGCTCGTCATTTCATGAATACCAAGGCGCCGGGCAAACAGCTCAAACTGACCAAATTTTCCGAACGTATCCTGCTGGATTATACTTGGCCCGGCAATGTACGGGAACTGGAAAATATCATTGAAAGGGCGGTTATCCTTTCCACCCAGGATACTTTGCGTGTGGACTCTGCCCTGACCAGACCCGTGCAGGACGTGTCCCTGGGCCAGAAAAATATCAACCAGGTCATGGACGAGATTGAGAAAAAGTTAATTCAGGAAGCCCTGGGGCGTACCGGAGGGAACCAGGCCCAGGCTGCCAAACTTCTGGGCATTCAACGCAGCACCCTGCAATACAAACTGAACAAATACAAGTTATACGGCGAAAAATAGCATGATGCATTCTCCTTATTCCCAGGCCACCATGCCTTTACGGTTGCAAATCCACGGCCCTTGGCGCATAATTAAACCACCTTATTTCCAAAGGATTGGCATGCAAACCACCGAACTTTCGGTTAAACAACCGGCACTTCAACTTTTCTTCTTCTCTTTCATAACCTGTCTGGGCCATCTGGGCAGTGTATATTTTTTACTCACCGTTAACAACGCCTTTAATTTCAACAACAATTTTCATTTGATCGGCTTTGTGTCCTTTTTTACCTTCATGGTGCAATTGCTGCTGGCTTTGCTCCTGGGGCGGTTGATTCAAAAGCAGTCCTTGCTCATGCTGCATGAGGATTGGACCAGCGACGATCCTTTCCAAGGGTTCAGCAGTTATGCCCTTCTGCTGATCATGGTGTTTTTCACCATTCTCTCGCCGCTGATCTATTTTCTTCTGATCAATGATTTTATGTTCGACAAAACCGAAGCCATCGTGGGTGGATTGGCGGGGTTGGCGGGTATTTTAATCTTGTTCAGCTATTGGATCAGTTTCACGGCTTTGCTGCGCCGCCAGCTGACACTTAATTGGTGGACCGTGGTCAACAAAATCGTGTTGTTTGCCCTGTTTTGCTTTATTTTTGCCATTCTGATCAACTTTCTCGCCGGCGTCATTCCCACGGCCATCAAACCAGCCGTCAATTCCTTTGTATCCCTATGATACCGGCTTGGGAACGGCCTGAGCCGGCTTAACCTCCTTGGCCCTGCGCAATGAATTTGCCGAAGAGCCAACTGAAAAATCCCATAAAAAAACTAAGTAAAGCCGCGTAAAGCACGGTTTCCGCCGCAGCCAGGCTCAGCTGTTCGCCGCCTGTCAGTTGAATCCAGAAAACCACTTTTTTCATACGCACCAAATGATAGGCCATCTCCGCCAATGAGCCGCCCGCCAGACCGGCCACGGCCCCCGCCAGCGTGGCTTGACGTTCCTGATGCTTCAGGAGCAGGGCACCCGCCAATGCCGCCATGAGCATGGGCGCAGGTGCATAAACCAGGTTCCAGATGGCCATTAGCCATGCCGCCGAAGCCTGAATAAGACTGGTGATTAACAGTACTGCCAGGAAACCAGGATGGTGTTTGCCGGATGTTTGCTTAATCGTCATTGGCGTTTCTTTTTGCCTTGATGCTGCTCGTGTCCGTACTTCGGGTATGGTAGAATTTTTTTTTACCATTGGCCGGGCCGTCCCCAGGCACCATGGTTCCGATCAGCAGGTGATGATGATTGATCACGCACTTGCCCAGACGCACGCTGACCGGAAACCCGGACAGGTTAAACAGGGGATTAAAATCATTGACCAGCAGCTGCAACAGGCCGGCCGGCAGCCGGCCCCAGGGAGTGTTTATTTTCAACAAGCGCCCAAA
>CAYVTN010000434.1:0-2403 GCA_964454395.1 uncultured bacterium
TCTCCTTTTAATTTCTGCAGCCGCAGGATCTCCTTCAAGCTTTTGGGAAATTGAGAGCGTTCGGCCAGGGCGAGGGCCTCCTTGGCGCCCAGCGCGTCAAGCAAGGCCATCATGTAAATGGTGCGCTTGTCCACGGTTTCCTGCAGATAAACAATGGCAAACGCCAAGGCCTCCCAGGCATGATCAAAATAGTTCAGCACCACTGACGCGGTTTTCAGTTGAGGATGAATCCAGGGCAGCACGCCCAAAGCGCCCAGCCGGGCAATGGCCTTGTCCGGCTGATCTTCGGCCAAAATGAGCATCAGTTCATCAAAAATCCTGGGCATGCTGAGCTTGCCCACAAGGTTCAGCCGCAGGGCCTGTTCCATGTAGCGCCTGGTGTCGGCGTCAAGAGTAAAATTGAGGCGCTGTTCAAAGCGGACCGCCCTGAAGATGCGGGTGGGATCATCGACAAAACTGACGGCATAAAGCACCCGAATAATGCCGTCTTTTAAATCCTGCAAGCCGCCGAAGTAATCCAGCAAGCGGCCGAAGCGCTCGTGGTTGAGTTGCAGGGCCATGGTATTGATGGTGAAATCACGGCGGTAGAGATCGTACTTCAAGCTGGCCTGCTGTACTCTGGGCAGAGCGGCCGGCCGGTCGTAATATTCGGTACGGGCTGTGGCCACGTCAATTTTATGCCCATGGGGCAGGTTGACCACGGCAGTCCGGAAACGTTCATGGGTTTTGGTCCGGCCTTTGTATTTTTTTCCCAGCTGTTGGGCGAACAACAGGCCGTCGCCTTCCACCACAATGTCGATGTCCCAGTTCTCATGTCCAAGCATCAGATCCCTGACAAATCCGCCCACCACAAAAGCATTCATACCCAATTGGTCCGCCAGTAATCCGGCGGTATGCAGGATATCCAGCAGGGTTCCGGGCAAGCGTTCGTTGATCAACGCTTTGAGGCTGTGATGCGGTCCCGGAAAAAAAAGGTGATGTTCCGGCTTCCTTTCCAGGGAAAGCATGATGTTTTTCCGTTCCACCATGGTACGGAAAACATCGGACCGGGTGATCATACCTATTAACTTGTCTTTTTGCACCACCGGCAGGTAGTCATGATGGCTGGTAAGAAAAATATCCTGTACTTCCGACAAGGGGGTCTGCGATGCAAGCACTTTGACCTGGGTGCTCATGTACTCGGTGATCGGCGATGACCCCAGACCGTGCCGCAGGGCTTTCTCCAGGTCCTGCCGGGTTACCAGACCCAATAACTTATCCCGCCGTGGCCAATGCGGCCCATGAGTGCATTGGTTTCAGCCACGGTGGCAGCCCGGTCCACCGTGATTACAGGATGGCTCATGATGCCGGCTACGTTCTCGGGCGCGTGCACCACCCGACCCAGAGATTGTAAAAACAGTTCCTTGAGCGCGGCCGGGGATTGGCCTTTGACCACGCCCGAGGCTGCCGTATGGTGCCCGCCGCCGCTGCCCAACAGGGCCACCATCTGATCAGCCGCCACTTCAGGACGGCTGCTTCTGGCCACCAGGTAGGTTCTGTTGCCCATGCGGCAAAACACCATAAGCACCGGCAGGTTTTCAATCTCTTTCAGCCTGGAAGCGATAACCGCCAGGTCTTCGATAAAACCGTCCCTTTCCGCCAGGGCCAGGCTTACCGAAACCCCGTGTAGGGTGCGGGTTTCCCTCGATTTGAGCAAATCATCAAGCAAGGCTTGTTGGGCCGTGCTGAAAGGACGCCTTAAAAAATCCATGATGACATTCAAATCAGCGCCATGCCGGCAGCACCAGGCCGCGGCTTGAAAATCAACGGCCGTGGTTGAATTGAAAGTAAAATGGCCCGTTTCCTCATAAATCCCCAACGCCAGCAGCGTGGCCTCATCGGGGGTGACTTCGATATGCCTGGATTGCAACAGCCGGATCATCAAACTCACATTGGCGCCTGCTTGTTGGTGTTGGAACTCATTTTTCAAAGGCGATGGTCCGGGATGATGATCAAAACGCAAAATCGTCAACCCCGGCTGATCAAGCAAGGTGCGAAACTCCCCCAGCCTCTCGGCGTGGCTCACATCCACCAAAATCACCCGGGTGAGTTTGTGGGCACGCAACTTCTTGGCTTTAATGACTTCCGGAAGCAAGCTTCCAAAACGGGCCACATAGTCCCGGACATTATGTTCCTGGGCGCCGGGAAAAAATAATTTGGCGCGGGAAAAAAGCTTGGAAGCCGCCAGGGCCGAAGCCAAGGCATCGAAATCGGTGTTCATGTGGGGAATGATCAGTTCCATGTGACCTGCCTGTTTGCCGGAGCAATTCTGTCCGATGCTGATCATAGTCCGTGTCAGCAAGATTTATATTTTTTGCGGTAATTTGCAGGGAACCGTTGCGACTGTTCCCTACGCCCGGGGAT
>CAYVTN010000435.1:0-2396 GCA_964454395.1 uncultured bacterium
TATGATGAAAGGGACGCTACGCAGCGAGCGGTTTTCTTCTCTGAGGCGGTTTGCTCTGCAAACCGCTGCCCGCCTAAGGATGGGTACAATACCCAATCCGCGACAAGAACCAGTTACAAGCAGACCGGAATCAACCACTAAGGACGGCCAAACAATTTGAAGGTTACCACGGCTCCACCGCGGGGGTGGTTGGCAATATCAAGGGTTCCACAGTGAAGATCCATGATCTGTTTACAGATGGCCAGACCCAGCCCGGTACCTTTGGCCTTTTGGGTAAAAAAGGGTTCCATCAACTTTTCCGGCAAAGCGTCCTTAATGCCCGGGCCATTGTCTTGAATGCGAACGGTCAGCGTTTTTTTCTTGTCCATGGAGGCTTGGAGCCTGATGCTGGGATGGGTCAGACCATTCACCGCCTGGAAAGCGTTGCGAAGCACATTGGTAATCACTTCCCTGAATTGCAATGGATCAGCATGAATTTTCTGTCCGCTTAAATTCAGATACCGTTTTCTGATACTTATCTTTTGGCCGGAGACGGCCTGCTGGAAGGACTCCAAAGCTTCATTCAACAATATCTCAACCGGTACCCGTTTAAATGCCGGTTGTTTAAGATTGGCAAAAAGCAGGATATTATTGATGATTTGCTGGCTTTCAGCCACCTTCTTATTAATCCGGTCAAGGTGGTCCGCAATCTCCGGAGATGATTGATGGCGCCGGACATTATAAACCGCCGCCAAAATGACAGCCAGAGGATTGCGTAATTCGTGGGCAATGATGGCGGCAAGTTTGTTAATGTCTTTCATGCGCCGGTCCTGTTGGACCTTCAGGCCGGTCCGTTCTTTGTCGAGATCACTTTTTTTCCTCTTTGTCGCCTCCCGCCAAATCAACATGAAGCCCTGCCGGCGTTGACGGCCATTACTCAACGGCTGCACTATCCAGTCCCAGTAACGATAATTACTTTTTTTAATGCCCGGCCAGGGCCAGCTGCGGCCATCATCCACAATGGCCTGGGTGCCGCGATCCGCCAGGTGCATTATTTTGATTGCCTCCGGCTGGGGAAAGAGATCGGAAAAGGGCCTGCCATAAATCGCGCCTGGCGTTTGACCAACCGCCTTGGCCAAGGCCTGGTTGACCACGGTGAACTTAAGCTGTTTATCCACAAAGGCCGTCAACAAGTCCTGTTGCTTCATCATGAACGCCCAAATTTGGTGTCGGACCTTATCTTCGGCCCCGGCCATTTCCAGAGCCGGAGAATTCATGAGTTCTTCGGAACCAGCTTCCATACCCTGCTCCTTCTTGTTTGCCTCGATTATCCGACAGGTTGCTGAAAAACCCTTACAAAGGTCACCCAGCCCGGGCCCATCCGGGTCTTTCACCAGTCTGCTAATCCGGCGAAGCGGGAACCCCATCGGAGCGGGTTTCAAACCCGCCCCTGCAAAATCTACGCGTCATGTGACTATCTTGCTGACACAGCATCCCATCTTCCAAGGAAGGCTTTATCGAATCGCAGGATGACGCTTTTTGAAGTTTGCTGTAGCTGCCTTCTTTTTTTTAGCCCGGACTCTGGCCCGGTACACCGCAGGGGTCATACGGGTGGACCGTTTAAACAGACGGATAAAGGTTTCCAGGTTTTGATACCCCAATTCTTCCGAGATTTGGCTGATGGTCCGGCCGCTATGTTCCAACAGTTCTTTGGATTTGGCAATTTTTCCTTCCAGACGGTAATCGGAAAAATCCATGCCCGTCTGTTCCTTGAAGATGCGGCTTAAATATTTGGGACTGAGCCCTACCGTTTGAGCGGCGTCATTGAGGGTGATTTTTTTGTCCACATTACGATCCGCAAAACGTTTGATCCGTTCCACCTTGCCCCGGCTGTCTTCGTCCTGAATATCCACGGGATTAAGATGTTTATCCAGTAAACGGTCAATCACGGACTTGGCGTGAGAAATGGAGAGAGGTTTTTCCAGGTAATCATCGGCTCTGCCCTTGAGCGCTTCAATCGCCACATCCTTGCTGCTGAAACCCGTAAAAATGACAATGGGCAGATGGGGAAATTTGGTTTTCAGTTGTTGCAGCCGCAAGGTGCCGCGGCCGTCGGGGAGATTGACATCGAGGATTAATAAATCGATTTCATTGGGTTTTTCCAAGCAATTGACGGCCTCATGCCCGCTGGCCGACTGAATCACTTTGTAGTCATCACAAAAAGCGTCGGAAAACTCTTCCCTGAAATCCTGGTCATCGTCCACCAGCAGAATTGTGAATGACATTATCGCTCCGCCTTTACCCGTAATGATGGTTGACGTCGTTTTCCTGGTCTGACTGCCATGTGATCACCAATGGGAAAAAAGCTGCGTATCGGCCATTATGCTACCACGCTCCCCGGGCTTTGTCCATGGCTG
>CAYVTN010000436.1:0-2389 GCA_964454395.1 uncultured bacterium
ACCCATCAAATTTCTTTTCGAGCTGGAAGGGGAGAAAATCAGCAAAGTGGATTTTGCCCCCGGCCACGCGCACCGCGGCCTGGAATGGATGGCCACCCGGCGCAATGTCATTCAGGTTATCCATGCGGCGGAACGTATTTGCGGCATATGCGGTGTCTCCCACTCCCTTTCTTTTTGCCGGGCGGTGGAACAGGCGGCCGGCATCGAGGTGCCGGTGCGGGCAGATTATCTGCGCACCATCTATGGAGAATTAGAGCGGCTCCACTCCCATTTGCTTTGGGCTGGGGTGGCGGCTTTGGAATTGGGTTTTGACACGCTCTTTTACAAAGCCTGGGAAGTCAGGGAAGAAGTCATGGACTTGCTGGAATATCTCTCCGGCAACCGGGTCAATTACGGCACCCTTCAGATTGGAGGCATGCGCCGCGATATCCGGCCTGATCAATATCCACGCATCAAAAAAACGCTGAACTATTACATCAGTCTGTTTGATGAATTAGCCGAACTTTTTCTGGAAGATTCGGTATTGAAAATGCGCTGCCGCGATACCGGGGTGTTAAGCCAACGCAAGGCCTTGGAATTATGTTCCGTAGGTCCTACGGCCCGGGCCTCCGGGGTGGCCAAGGATGTGCGTCAGGATCATCCATACTGCGCCTATGGGGATATGGATATTAAAGCCATTACGCCAGACCAATTAACCGGGGAAGTGCGCGGTGATGTATACGATCGTATTATTGTGCGGCTTTTGGAGGTCAAGCAGTCCATTGGTATCATTCAGGAAGCCATGGCCCGCATGCCGGAAGGACCGATCATCGCCCATGAAAAACTAATGGTGCTGCTCAATCATGTGAAAAAAGCCGAGGGCGAAGGCTTGGGTAAGCACGAAGCTCCCCGGGGTGAAGTCTTTCATTACGTCAAGCTCACAGGCGGCAAGGATGAGGTGGAATCGTGGAAGGTGAAAGCTTCCACTTACAGTAACCTGACCGCTTGGTTGGAAATCTTGCAGGGCGAACAAGTGGCGGATATTCCTATTATTGTGGCCTCGGTTGACCCCTGCATTTCCTGCACGGACCGGGTGGCTCTGATTAAAGGCCAGCGGACGGATATCCTGACCCAGGAAGACTTGCGGCAGCTATCCCGGAAAAGAACCGAAACCTTGTCTCGACTTGTGGCAAGCCGCACGGTGGATTGATACGAAATGAATTTTATATTTTTACCCTCTTCACCCCCGGGACGTGCCCCGGGAAATTATGAAAACATACTAAGAAAAGGAATGAAATGACAGCCTTAATCCTCAAACTCATTCTTGGTGTACTAGGCATGACCGCCTTGGCCTTTTTTGGCGGCTTTTTGGTGCAAGGGGTGGACCGTAAGCTGGCGGCTTTGATGCAGTCACGAATCGGACCATTGCTGCGTCAGCCCTGGTGGGATTTTAAAAAGCTGTTGGGCAAGGAAAACATCGTCCCTGAGTATGCCGTGCCCTGCATTTATAATTTGGCGCCAGTGGCGGCCTTTGCTTCGGTGGTGACCATTTTGCTTTATATGCCCATGGCCGGCATGGCGCCCGTGCTGCAAGGCTATGGTGATTTGATCCTGGTGTTGTATTTATTCGCCCTGCCGGCCCTGGCCATGGTGTTTGGCGGCTTTGCTTCGGGGTCGCCCTATGCAGCCATTGGCGCCCAAAGAGAAATGGTGACCATGATTGGCTACGAACTGCCGTTGGGCGCCGTGATTATTGCTTTTGCCTGGAAAATGGCGGACGCCGGCTTGGCCCATCCTTTTGCCCTGCAGACCATTGCCGACCATCCAGTTTGGGGCATGGTCGGCCCTTTTGGTTGGGTGGGCTTTTTTCTGCTTTTGCTGGCCATGGAAATGGTTACCCCGGCGGAATTGTCCAAAGTGCCCTTTGACAGCCCTGAAGCCAAGTCAGAATTGGCGGAAGGCATCCTGGTGGAATACTCAGGCCGAAATTTAGGGATTTTTTATGCGGCCATGGGGGGCAAGATGGTGGCCATGACTGCGCTCACCATTGCGTTGTTTTTTCCTTATAATTTATCGGCCTGGGTCAGTGTAGGGCCGCTGGCTGCCCACCTTCTGGATATTGGCTTTTATATTGTTAAATTCTTTTTGGTTATGTTTTTTACCATTACCCTGGTTAGGGTGGTCATGGCGCGTTTCCGTATTACCCAGGTGATCGAAATTTATTGGAAATTAACCGGTGCCATGGCCCTGTTGGGGCTGATATTAATCATGCTCGATGGTTATTTTTATTAAATTTCCAGTGGTTTGCTGAAGGGCATTGAATAGGAGTGGAAGTTTATTTTATAGTTCCATTTTTTCCCGGGGCAAGCGTCGAGTAAAGTAACATAAAATGTCTGCCCCCTACTGTCTC
>CAYVTN010000437.1:0-2386 GCA_964454395.1 uncultured bacterium
ACATTCGAGGAAGCAGAGTTTATCTTGCTTGCTTTTAAAAACAGCAGACTTATTGATCCCCCGGATCATGATATGGCACCTGGTATGTCTAGGCGAGCTTGTCTTGGCATGTTTTAATTGTATTAAAAGGCGAAGGCTTCAGCAATCGTATTGCATCCTAAGAACCAACGTCCCCTGATACATCACTTCTCAAGCTGCTTTATACAAAAATTCAAGCTGATTTTGGGAAGAAGAGCTCAGGGAGGACTAAACTGTTACAAATGCCGGCCCGGCCGCTTTTGAAAAGAATGTGGGCATGATTATCCATTACCACCCAAGCGTAGACTTTGCATTCGCCCTGCAAAACATTCTGGCCTAAGCGCTCCAGAAAACAGAGTTTATCCTGCTCTTCTTTAAAGGCTTTAAACTTGTTGATCCCACGCACCATGATATGATGCAGGGCACCGGGAATGTCCAAGCGGGCTTGTCGAGGCATGGCGTAATTTTAATTGCTTTTTATATCTTTGTAAAATACTTTCGCAATGATAGTAACAACGTCCCATAAGTTTAGGAATCTCCTTGAGCAGGATACGGTTGTCAATGGTCACCCGCGCCATGCCGACAATAGCCCATAGATGGGAATGACTGGGGTGGATGGTGATGGAGAGATTGCGGGAGTAGGGCATGGGCGCAGATTCCTTTCATTAAAATAGCAAAAGCACCGAAAGCCACTGTAACGAAAACCAACATTTCTAACTTGTGGGCTTGTACTAAACATCCTATAATCAATTATATCTACCATTTTATGAAAAATAATGTGAATCGATATGAGCAAACTTGAGATCATTAAAATGAAAGAAGAAATCCTGGCCATTGCATCCCGGCATGGTGCACATGATGTACGTTTATTTGGATCAATGGCGCGGGGCGAAGAAACCAGCCGCAGTGATATCGATTTTTTAGTTAAAACTTCTGAAAATACCTCGCCATGGTTCCCTGCCGGATTAATCGATGAATTGCAGTCACTCCTGGGGTCCAAAGTCGATGTTGTAACCGAACAGGCCTTGCATTGGTATTTACGCGAACGCATTTTAAAAGAAGCCATCGCCTTATGAAAGATGAGCAGCTTTATATCATTCATATGATTGAGTGTGCTGAAAAAATTCTTTCCTATACGCTGGCAGGCCGTAATGCTTTTATGGAAGATGGCAAAACGCAAGACGCCGTGATGCGGAACTTTGAAATCATGGGCGAAGCCGCCAAACGTATTGATGACACCACCAAACAAAAACTACCTGAAATCCCTTGGAAAAATATTGCCGGATTCAGAGATGTCCTGATTCACCAGTACGAGGGTGTTGATATTGCCGCGGTCTGGAAAACCATAGAAAAAGAGCTTCCAATGGTCTTAGCGCTGCTGAAAAAATTGAGGAAATAAAATATCCGATTTTTCTATTTTTCGGACCTTAACCTGACAACCTAGCTCCGGCATCCAATCTATCAAAGGTTTCCTCCCCGTCCTCCGTGCCTCCCTGTGAATAGTCCTTTTTTATCTTGTCCCGCTTTTTAATCTCTTCACTTCTTCCACCACCGCCATCTCTATGACCGTCCGCAAGCCCCACACCATCTCATTGACCATGGTTAGATCCATGGCCTCCGGGCAGGCCGCCACGGGGTCGGCTTTCATCAAGGTCACATATTCCCCTTCGTAATGAAAGATAGGCATCTCTTTAAGCAGGATGCGGTTGTCAATGATCACCCGCGCCGTGCCGACCATAGCCCATAGGTTGGAGTGGCTTGGGTGGATGGTGATGGAGAGATGGGGAGGTTGGGGCATGAGATGACTCCGATCAAGGCGTTTTACACAACGTGAGTATACTCACGTTGTGGCGTGGAGTCAAGCATTGTTTAATATGAAGTAATTCCTTGAATTGGACTATCAACTATGCCTAAAAAAGAATTATCTCCGGAAATTATTAAATTTCTCGACCTGATCAAAGAGACGCGGGAAAAAAAGAACCTTACCCATCAGGAATTAGCGGACCGCACAGGTGTGCATCGTTCTACCATCAGTCTGTTGGAAAGCCATCAAATCACCCCCACCTTAACTGTTGCCCTCAAATTGGCCAAGGCCTTGGATGTTAAGCTGTCTTCTTTGATTAAGAAGGTCGAATGATTAAATTGGGTTTCCGGGACGAAGTCAAATTGTCACGCTAAACTGATTCTGTATTACATAATTTTCTCCCATCCGTACAGCATTGTGAGAGATCGGTGCCAGCCACCGCTTTACTCCAGCGTACGTCAATTTATCTCAGATAAATAATTATGATTTAATCTGTGCAATCTGCGCCATCGTGGATTAGGATGTTTGTTTTTTCGGTCCTGGAAAGATCCTCCGCAGTTTACA
>CAYVTN010000438.1:0-2373 GCA_964454395.1 uncultured bacterium
ATCATCAAACAAAGAAGTCCGACAGGCTCCTAGGAAAAGATGGAACGGGCTTTTGTGATCTTGGTGGGCTTGTGGTGAATTCTTTATTGTTTTATATGGCAATCTCCCGATGGCTTATAGGGTAGGAGTTGAAAATTTTGAGCCCCAGTTAAGGCTTGTGGGGCCCCGCCTTATTGGGTATAGTGATTTACACCATTACTCTGTGCGTGGTCCGGGAGCACTATGCCCTCAGCCCGCATAAACAAGGCGGTCACGCATGAAGAAACTTTCGATTTGGTCATGGAATGTCAACGGGTTAAGAGCCCTGGCCAACAAAGGCGGATTGGAACCTTTGAAGCAGGCCGAACCGGACATCATTTGTTTGCAGGAAACCAAGGCTCATCCTGAACAATTGCCGCCGGCTATTACCGAATGGCAGGGTTATGACGCTTACTTTTCCTCGGCCCGGAAAAAAGGCTACAGCGGGGTGGCCCTTTACACCAAGCTTAAGCCCAAGTCCGTGGAACAGAGCTTTGGCGACAAGCGTTTTGACGAGGAAGGACGCATCCTGTGGGCTGATTATGGCGACTTTGTCCTGATGAACATTTATTTTCCCAACGGCCAGATGTCATCGGAACGGCTGACTTACAAGATGGCGTTTTATGCGGCTTTTCTGGAAACATTGGACAAGCTCAAGCGCAGAGGCAAAAAAATAATCTTTGGCGGGGATGTGAACACAGCCCATAAAGAAATCGATCTGGCCCGGCCCAAGGAAAACAGCGGACGCTCCGGGTTTTTACCCCAGGAGCGGGCTTGGCTGGATGAGGTGATTACCCACGGGTATCTGGACAGTCTGCGGATGTTCCATCCCGAGGCCGGGCGGTATACCTGGTGGGATTATAAAACGCGGGCCCGGGAGCGCAATGTGGGCTGGAGAATTGACTATTTCTTTGTCAGCTCTAATCTCAAAGATCAGGTATTGGACGCCGGCATCAGAACCGATATCTTCGGGTCCGATCATTGTCCCATCACGCTGGAGCTTAAACTTTAAGCATGGCTTGGTTTGGAGGCGGCCCGGTGTCCGGCCCACCAAATCAAGCCCAGGCCGACCAGAATCATGAAAAGACTATAGAAAATACCCCTGCTCATGCCCAGGATCAAGGCAGCATCAGGTTCGCGGAATTGTTCGCTGAAAATGCGCACCAGCGCATAAAGCAGGAGAAATTCACCGGCCAGTTGGCCCGGCTTGGCCAGTACCGGGGTGCGCCATAGCCGCCATTGGGTATAAAGCAGCAGCAATAGGCCTTCCAGAGCCGCCTCATATAATTGTGAGGGATGGCGGGGAGCAATGGCACTGAGCGGCGTGCCGGGCGGCATGCTGTTGGGAAAAATAACCGCCCAGGGCACGTGAGTTACTTTACCCCATAATTCCCCGTTGATAAAATTGGCGATCCTGCCCAGCAGGAGTCCCATGGGGGTCAGCGCGGCCAGGATGTCGATCAGTTTTAAATAAGGAATATGATATTTTCTGGAGACCCACCAGGCAGCCAAAAACACTCCTATAAACCCGCCGTGGCTGGACATGCCGCCTTCCCAGATTTTAAATAAGAACAGGGGATTATTCAGGAACTGGTGCCATCCGTAAAACAGGCAATAGCCCAGCCGGCCGCCGAGAAATACGCCGAGAATCAATACGGTAAAACTATTGGATAAGGCCTCCTTGTCCAGGTTGAGCACGCCGGCCTTGATTAATTTTTTCATCAGCCAGTAAGCGAAGACAAACCCAAGAATATAGGCCAGGCCGTAGTAGCGGATGGCAAAAGGTCCGTAAATATGCAGCAGCACGGGATTAAGGCGATCGACCCAGTAAGTCGGTTCAGGCATGGATACATCCTTTCTGGTCAAGAAGAGTGACACTTATTATAGAAAAAGACCCGGTAGATTTCATTAAAATTAACACCAAGCTCATCAAATGATCCTGTCCATGCGCCAAAATGCCACATCGTTATTTTCCTGCGGACATCCCGGAAAAAGAAAGCTGTTATCACAAGGGCTTTGTGTTATCATAATGCGCCGTGACGCGGATGGCCTGCCAAGGGTATGGCGTTATAGGACAAGCATAAGGAGAGATTGCGAATGACGAGTAAAATCGACCTGTTTGGAAGTGAGCCTTTCATGGTGGCCGACATGGGTCTGGCCGACTGGGGGCGCAAGGAAATTGAAATCGCGGAAAAGGAAATGCCGGGGCTTGTGGCCATCCGGGAAAAGTATGCCGCGGATAAACCGCTGCAAAACGTCCGCATTGCCGGCTCCTTGCATATGACCATCCAGACCGCAGTATTGATCGAGACCCTCAAGGCTCTGGGAGCGGATGTGCGTTGGGCCTCATGCAAT
>CAYVTN010000439.1:0-2350 GCA_964454395.1 uncultured bacterium
AAGGCTTTTCTTGCCCACAGGCCTTTTTCATGGCTGCCAGTTTTTTCAAGTTTCCCAACGCTAAATCAAGCTTGCCACCTACGCGGTATTTTTCATAACTCTCTTGAGTGACGCCGTCAAGGGACACAAATAATCGATCTACATGGTCAAGTATTGCTTTGGCCATTTCATCATTGATCGAAATGGAAAAATTAGTACTCATCAATATTTCCAAAGGATATTGTTTGGCATAAGCCAGCATCTCTGGCAACGCTTTGTTAAGGAAAGGCTCTCCCCAATTAAATAGATCAAGTTCAAATAAATAAGGTCCTATTTCATCAATTATTTTTTTATATAACTCCATTGTCATTAATGTTTTAGTTCGAACCGGATCAGGTAAGCTGGAAATACAACAAGGACACTTTAAATTACAAATCGAAGAAGGGTCAAGCATCAAGCTAAATGGATAACTGCGAACTTGAGGCACACCAGCATACTGTTCAGTCAATGCCAGGATTAAATTCTCATATCGATCCGTAGGTTTGGGGTTGATTTGCATGTTCTTCCGCCTTTCTTGGCCGACTATTGCCACCAGTACTGATGTTCATATTATTTTGCCATGATTGTTTTGTTTCCTGTCACATCGTTTGACCAAATTGAAAATAAGCCGCCCCGTCTGTCCATCAGGCGGGTTAGAGGAGACGGCCTCAAATCGGGCGCTTTGGAATTGATCGCCATGGAAAGTATCGAACATCAGCTGTTTTTCTTGATCAACAAAACCAGGGCGGCCGGCTTTAGCAAACCACGGGGTATCGCTTGCTATAATGAAAATTATCTACATAAAAAACTATATTTTACTGATATAAATTCTAATCACCTTTTAAATCAATGCTGAATCGGCCATAAAAAATTCTGCCAAAATATCCTCCTGTATTTAAGAAATGGGCAAGATGGTGCGAAGTAGAAACATGGAGGAGGGGAGCATAACGATCTTCAGCGCAGCTACGACACCATCAATGTTATCCTCAATGACCGGCCGGCATAAAGGATAGCGCCCAACCCATTCAGTCTGCGTGAAGATAGCTGGCAGGGATGTCAGCATTACTATCAAGGAGGATGGTTCCATGGGTTTCGCAATCAATCACAACGTACCATCAGTAGCAGCTTTGGGAGCCTTGGACAAGACCACGACCGCTATCGGCAAATCTTTGTCCAAACTCTCCACCGGCTTGCGCATCGTGAAATCAGGCGATGACGCTTCCGGGTTGGTCATCAGTGAGCGCATGCGTGCGCAGATCAACGGGCTTAATACCGCGAAGTTGAACGCCCAGGAAGGCATCAACATGCTCTCCACTGCGGAAGGGGTGCTGAATGAAGTTCACAGCATTCTGCAACGCATGAACACCCTGGCCGTGCGCGCCGACAACACCGTCACCATTGCGCCCGGCTCGGCCGAACTGCAGGCCTTGCAGGACGAAAATGATTCCCTGGTTCAGGAAATCGACCGTATTGCCGGGTATGCGCAGTTCAACGGCGTGAACCTGCTTGACGGCTCGCTGAGCGGCAATCTCCAGGTTGGTCCTGGTGCGGCCGGAGACAACGTCATTGCCACCACATTAGGCGCAGTGGATTCCAGCACCCTGGGCGTCGATAGCTTGACCCTGGGTGACGGCGGCACCGCCATCACCGCGATCACTTCGGCCATTGAAACACTGGGTTCCAACCGCGGCGACCTGGGTGTGGCCATGAACCGGCTGGAACACACCATCACCAACCTCGACACCATGGTCGAAAACACGACCGCGTCGGAAAGCCAGATCCGCGATGTGGATATGGCGGCCGAAATCTCCAACTTCACACGACTCCAGATCCTGCAACAATCAGGCACGTCCATGCTTGCTCAGGCCAACTCACAGCCACAAGCTGTGCTTAGCCTGCTGCGGTAAATCACCTCAGGGCTGACGGGCAACCGTCAGCCCTGAAAATTTCCAAGGCGTTAAAGCTTCCTGGCAGCCCGCGAGGGTGACGTCAGAAGCCCCACCGGCCGGTTCAATGGAGCGCCTCGAGGTTTTCAGGAGCCTTGATGCCGGAATCGTGTAGCCATGGATCAACTTGAGCGATTGGGAATGGAGTTTGACAAGAAGGTCGGGAAGATCACTGCTGATCATGGGGGCATTCGCGACAAGCACATGGCAGACAAAGTCTCGATCTTGACAGGACAACAAGTACGACGCCAAAAACCGACAGCCATCCTGGTTCAAGCCAACGCCGCTTTAGATCATGTCCTGAGCTTGTGCCAAGTCCACGCCAACTGACATAGAAGGGCCGGATCCCTTGGGTCCGGCCCTTCTTATTGATGCGCCCGGGAAAT
>CAYVTN010000440.1:0-2338 GCA_964454395.1 uncultured bacterium
GACGCAACATACATAAGGTTTTTAATGATTTTAAGTCCGACAGACTCCTAGTCTGGGGTGGATGGCGATGATAAATCCGCCACGGCCAGAGACCGACGAACGCAGATCTGTAGGCTGTAAAAATGGTACGTTTATGAACAGGGAGAACCATGAATATTGTCAATGTGGGCTATTGTTTAAAGCCATCGGGCCGATTCCCTTCTTTGAACAATCATTATTAACAGCTGGTTTTCACAGCAAAGATCATAAAGTCAGATGGATTTCATGCCGATTATTATAAAATCACAATTTAAAAAACCGGAAAATACAAGGAGGCCTAGCATGTCAAAGCTGAAAGGAACGGACATCACCACCATACGGTCATTGTTTCAAAATTTAGGTGGCGGTAAAGAAAATGAACTGAAAAATAAATTGAGCCCGGAAAATTATAAGGTTTATAAAAACACTTTATCCGTTTCCTGGGTGCCGGTCAAAGCGGCGGCCGCCATCATGGCCGCAGCAGGACAGGTGCTGTATCCCAAACATGCCAACGGGGTTTGGGAAATGGGGCGTGAATGTGCCCACGATAATTTGAAAGACGAAGGCATCTACACCGTGCTCTTCAAGGACCCCTCGGTGCGCGGCATTTTTTCCCAGGGCACCAAGATATGGGAAACATTTTATGATACCGGCAAGCCCGTGATGGAAATGTGCGACGAGGAAAATCACAAATTCGTGTTTTGTGTCAAGGATGATCCTGAATTGACGCCCGTGAATTTGGATTTTGTTGCCGGTTATATTGAAGGCATGTTTGAAATTGCCGGCAAAAAGGACATCCAGATTAAAATCGAAAACAAGGACCCCAATGCCCGGCGCTGGCATGTGACCTGGGCGGACTGAAAAAGCAGGGATCAGCAAACAACACCTGCAAGTCCGCCGTTTAGTGCTGGAGGACTTTAACCAGAGCCCGGGGATCAAAGCTCTTCTGAAAACACCTCGCAAATAATGACGAGGTGTTTTTTAGTTTTAAGTGCCACCTTTGCGTTAACGTACAGTATTTTTAATTGTCATAATCCAAACTTAATCTTACCCTCATTGTCCGTTCTGCATTATCATCACATCGTGCTTATTACTTGAGACATTAAGTTCTAAGACTTATCTTTTTTGTTTTAAAAACTACTCCGTTAGGTCTTTTGAGAAAGTATTTGCGAAAAGGATTAGTTTTACCACCTTTTCGCAAGCTAAGGCTGCCCACATTCGGCAGCCGGCTTTCGAAATAGACCTAACAAAATTAAATTAACCTGAAAAGCTCATCCTACTACGGCACTGTTTTCTCAACGGTGATGACATTATTGGTCAGATTAAGTTTGAGCTATTAAATCTTAATCGATACGGCGCAATATCACCACCGATCGGGCTTCAACCTCAATCCGGTTGCCGGCGTTAAGAATCGTCTTCCCGTCCAGCCAGCCGGTCTGTGTATCCAGCTCCTTGAGCCACTTTTGACCCCAATCCAAGCCGGGCAGGGCGAAGGTTAGCGACGACAGGTCGGCATTGATAATCAAATAAAAATTGTCATCCCGCACCGGTTCGCCGCGCGGGTTGGGATTGGGAATGGCTTCACCGTTGAGGAAAATACCAAGCGATTTGGCAAAACCCTCTTCCCAATTTTCTTCAGCCATTTTTTCACCGTCCATGGTGAACCAGGCGATGTCACTGATATCACTTCCATGTATGGTCCTGCCCTGAAACCAGCCGCGCCGCCTAAATACTGGGTGATTGCGACGAAAGCGGATCAGCTCTTGGGTGAACGGCAACAACTCATCATCCACTTTGTCCCAGTGGAACCAGGAGAGGTCATTGTCCTGACAGTAGGCATTGTTGTTGCCTTGTTGAGTGCGGCCAAATTCATCGCCGCCGAGCAGCATGGGCACGCCCTGGGACAGCATGAGGGTGACCAGAAAATTCCGCTTTTGCCGGATACGCAGCTTCCCGATGTTGGGATCGTCGCTTGGACCTTCCTGGCCGCAATTCCAGGAGCGGTTGTCATCAGTGCCGTCATGGTTGGACTCTCGGTTGGCTTGATTGTGTTTTTCATTATAGGAAACCAGATCGTTCAACGTGAACCCGTCATGGGCAGTGATGAAATTGATGCTCGCATAGGGCAGGCGGGAGGTTTTTTCATAAAGATCGGAGCTCCCGGTGAAGCGCGACGCAAACTCACCCAAGGTCTGGTCCTTTCCGCGCCAGAAATCGCGTACGCAATCGCGATATTTGCCGTTCCATTCACTCCACACGGGCGGGAAATTGCCCACCTGGTAGCCGCCTTTGCCCACATCCCACGGCTCGGCAATGAGCT
>CAYVTN010000441.1:0-2323 GCA_964454395.1 uncultured bacterium
AAGAAAACCGCGCGCTGAAGCGGTTTTCTTCAATGCCGCCCGAGGGTAAGGTCACCACCCTTACATGTTGTTTAAGCAATAATGCCCTTTCCGCAGCAAGAACTATCTACGTTTTTTTGTAGATAATTTAAGCCGTAGGAGCACGGCATCGCAGCATTCGCGGCACAGGTGCCGTGCCCCTGCACAGTACGCACAGAACAGGGGCGTATGCACGCCCCTACCATGAGCCCATCTTTTTATTCCGGCTTCGCTGACTTAGGAAAAGAATTTAGGTTGCTAAAAATAGGAGCCTGTGCTAGACTAGCGCACACTTTTTGAAGGAAGGGAACCTATCCTGTCGGTTTCCGGTTTTTTGGAAACTAATTATGAAAGAGAAGATTCATCCCAAATATGAAAACACGACCGTGACGTGCGCCTGCGGCAACACGTTTGAAACGCGCACGACCGTGGCACCGCAACTGCGCGTGGAAATTTGTTCCGCCTGCCATCCCTATTTTACGGGTACGCAGAAATTGGTGGATACAGCAGGCCGGGTGGAAAAATTCCGTCGCCGTTATCAAAAGAAACAAGCTTAGCTATATTTGGTTCCAAGGCTCATTCTGGTCATCTCCTGACCGGAATGAGCCTTTTGTTTCTTCCCGGCGCCCGGTGGACGCGGTTAAAGAGGACTCATGAAGGTACTGCTCTTAAAACATACCCAGGATCCGGAACTTGTGGTGGCCCAAGCGGGTAAATTATGTTATTCCGCAGTTGGGGTCGAGGACATTGCCCAGCACTTAACACCCGCCAAAACCGAAGCCTTTATCAAAAAACTGATTGAGCTTGGCCATTTTTCCGCACTGGAACATGCGGTCTTCACCTTTGCCATTGAAGGCGTGTCCCGGGCCCTGACCCACCAGTTGGTCAGGCACCGGCTGGCCTCCTATTCCCAGCAGAGTCAGCGTTATGTGACCATGCAGAATTTTCCTTATGTCACGCCGCCATCCCTGGAAGACTACCCAGAGCTCAAGGCGCGCTATGAGGAAACCATGCGCCGCCTGGGGGCTGATTATGTGGCCCTGTTGGAAGCCGGGGTGCCCGCGGAAGATGCGCGCTATCTTTTGCCCAATGCTTGTGAAACTAAAATTGTGGTTACCATGAATGCCAGGGAATTGCATCATTTCTTTAAGCTGCGTTGTTGTAACCGGGCGCAATGGGAAATTCATGCCATGGCTGACCTCATGTTGCAGGCGGTCAAGGCGGTGGCGCCGGGTTTGTTTGTCGGCGCCGGACCGGGCTGTGTCAACAGCGCCTGCCCCGAAGGCAGCATGACCTGCGGCCAGGCTGGAGAAGTCAGGACCAAATATCAACCCCTTTGATACAGCAGATCCTTTCCGATCAAAACACCTTAACTCGAGGAACCTATGTGGGAAAAGTTGGAAAAAGTCGAACAACATTTTATGGCGCTTGAAAAGGAGCTTTCCGATCCGGCCTTGATGAGCGACCAGAAGCGTTATCAGGAAGCGGCCCGCAAACATGCGGAGCTGGCGGAGATTGTGGACGTTTTGAGAGTGCATCGCCAGCTGCAAAAGGAATTGGATGAAGCCCGCCAAATGCTGACGGGCGATGCCGATATGGTTGCCCTGGCCCAGGAGGAAATCACCTTCCTGACCGGGCGCCTGGCAAAAAACGAAGCTGAATTAAAAGGCTTACTCGTGCCTCGCGATCCCGATGACAGTAAAAACGTGTTTATAGAAATCCGCGCCGGCACGGGCGGTGAAGAGGCCGCCTTGTTTGCCGCCGACCTGTTCCGACTCTATACACGCTACGCGGAACAGCACCATTGGAAAGTGTCGGTCATGGACAGCAACGAGACAGGGTTAAACGGCCTGAAGGAAGTGATTTTTCAAATTACGGGCAAGGATGTCTACCGCAACATGAAATTCGAGGCCGGGGTGCATCGCGTGCAGCGCGTACCGCAGACCGAAGCCTCCGGACGCATTCATACGTCAGCGGTCACTGTGGCGGTATTGCCCGAAGCGGACGAGGTGGAAGTGAATATCAATCCGGCCGAATTGCGTATTGACATTTTCTGCTCCTCCGGACCGGGTGGCCAGAGCGTGAACACCACCGACTCGGCCGTGCGCATCACCCATCTGCCCACGGGGATTGTGGTGCAATGCCAGGATGAACGTTCCCAGACCAAAAACAAGGCCAAGGCCATGAAGGTCCTGCAGGCGCGCTTAAAAAAGCTGAAAGAGGAAGAGCAGTCCAAGGAACTGTCGGCGGACCGCAAATCCCAGGTGGGCAGTGGCGACCGCAGTGAAAAAATCCGGACTTACAA
>CAYVTN010000442.1:0-2311 GCA_964454395.1 uncultured bacterium
AAAAAACTCAAATCGATATCCTTGTTTCTCTTGTAACGAAGATTGGGAGATTCTGATTTAAATGCCCCTTGTTCAAAGCCCGTGGCAATGACCGTCACTTTGACTTCATCATTGAGATTTTCGTCGATCACGGTGCCAAAAATGACATTGGCATTTTTCCCGGCTGCTTCGTATATGGCGGTTGAGGCCTCACTGACCTCATGCAGGGTCAAGGTTTTGCCGCCGGTAATGTTGATCAGCAGGCCCTTGGCGCCGCCGATGGCCGTATCCTCCAAAAGTGGACTGCTCATGGCCTCGGTGGCTGCTTTCAATGCCCGTTGCTCCCCGGTGCCCACACCCGTGCCCATGAGAGCGGCGCCCATGCCGGCCATGATGGTGCGAATGTCGGCAAAATCCAGGTTGATGGTGCCGGGCACGGTAATCAACTCGGCAATGCTCTGAACCGCCTGACGCAGGATATCATCGGCATATTTAAAGGAATCCACCAGGGAGGTTTGTTTGTTCACCACCTGCAGAAGGCGTTCATTGGGTACGGTGATCACCGTATCCACCACTTCTTTCAGGGCGGACAGACCCTGATCAGCCTGCTCCTTGCGCGTGCGGCCTTCAAAGATGAACGGCCTGGTGACCACAGCCACGGTCAGCGACCCCTGCTTTCGGGCAATCTCGGCAATAACCGGGGCCGCGCCCGTGCCCGTGCCCCCGCCCAAACCGGCGGTGATGAACACCATGTGTGAACCGGCAATGGCCTCGGCAATTTCAGGTTCACTTTCCAAGGCGGCTTTACGTCCGGCCTCGGGCTGGGCGCCTGCGCCCAGACCACTGGTGAGCTGTTTGCCGATTTGGATTTTTACAGGTGCGTTGGAACTGAGCAGATCCTGATAATCGGTGTTAACAGCCACATACTCCACGCCGCGGATACCGATATCAATCATACGGTTGACCGCGTTGTTACCGGCGCCGCCCACGCCGACCACTTTTATTTTTGCCGACAGTGCCGTGACATCGTCATCCATCATTTCAAACCGCATGGCGTTACCTCCTTTTGGCCGCTGACCACAGTGGTGCAGCAAGCCTTTGATCCTGCGTTAGCAAGATCTGCGTTTTTTTGGGTAGATCATCCACTCACGCAAAGTCCGCCAAGGCGCAAAGAAGGACAAACCCTGGTCACAAGCTCTTTACCTTTGCGGACTTCGTGGCTGTTTGTGCCCGAAGAGTATGCGTGAGCTATAACATTTTCCCCGCTCTGCCGGATCAGTCTAAAAATAATCGGAAAACCATTCCTTCATCCGTTCCAGGGTGCGGGCAAATAAATTTTGTTCATTGGTAAAACGGGGGCCGTCCTGGCGCCGGCTTTGGGCGCCAAAAGCCACCAGCCCCACGGCCGTGGCAAACTTGGGCGAGGTGACCGTGTCGATCATGCCCGTAATATTGCGAGGCGAGCCGATGCGCACCGGCACTTGCAAAATTTCCTCGGCCAGTTCCTGGGTGCCTTCCAGCAAAGATGAACCGCCGGTCAGCACCACGCCGGCCGCGGCTCTTTCCTCAAAACCGTTCTTTTTAATTTCCAAATCGATCAGCTCCAGCAATTCCTCCATGCGCGGCTGGATGATCTCCACCAGGGACCTGCGCGGCATGGTCTTGGGCGGCCGTCCGCCCACGCCGGGCACCATGATTTCCTGGCCTTCTTCCACCAGGGACAATTTGGCACAGCCCCATTGGCGCTTGATTTCTTCCGCCTCGTCATTGGGCGTGCGCAGGCCAATGGCAATATCGGTCGTCAGCTGGTTGCCGCCAATGGTAATCACCGAAGAATGCCACAGCGACCCGTCCACAAAAATGGCCAAATCAGTGGTGCCGCCGCCGATATCTACCAGCACCACGCCCAGATCCTTCTCGTCCTGGGTAAGCACGGCTTCCGAGCTGGCCAGGGGCTGGAGTACAATATCCTCCACCGCGTAGCCGGCCCGTTCCACGCTTTTAATAATGTTCTGCACACTGGTCACGGCGCCGGTGACAATATGCACTTCCGCTTCCAAGCGCACACCGGACATGCCGATCGGTTCCTTGATGCCGTCCTGATTGTCGATGATGAACTCCTGGGGAATCACATGAATGACTTCCCGGTCCAAGGGCAGGGCAATGGCCTTGGCGGCGTCAATAACCCGGTCCACATCCTCGCGTGTGATCTCCTTGTCCTTGCGTGAAGCAGCGATGACGCCATGGGAATTGATGCCCCGGATATGGCCGCCGGCTATGCCGGTAAAAACCGAGCCGACTTTGACGCCGGCCATGCGCTCCGCATCGGCCA
>CAYVTN010000443.1:0-2307 GCA_964454395.1 uncultured bacterium
GCAAAGGAGTGATCGTGGCCATGACCAGGACCGAGGCAGAGCAGGCCATTAAGTCCATTCTGGTGGATCAGGCCTTTGGTCCTGCCGGTTGCCGTCTGGTCATCGAAGCTTTTATGGAAGGAGAGGAAGCCAGCATTCTGGCTTTCAGCGACGGGCAGGTGGTGGTACCGCTCATTTCCGCCCAGGATCATAAGCGTATTGGCAACGGTGATGAAGGCCCCAACACGGGAGGCATGGGCGCTTACAGTCCGGCTCCGGTGATCACGGAAAGCTTGATGCAGGAGATTAAAACCGCTATCCTGGAACCGGTCATTCGGGGCATGCAGCAAGAAGGCCATCCTTACCAGGGGATTCTTTACGCCGGCTTAATGATGACGGCTGCAGGCCCCAAAGTGGTGGAGTTTAATTGCCGCTTTGGCGATCCTGAGACCCAGGTGATTTTACCGCTTCTTACTTGTGATTTGATTGAAATCGCCCAGGCCTGTATTCAGGGCAGGCTGCGGCCTGAGATGGTCACCTGGAAAAAAGAAGCTGCCGTAACTGTGGTGTTGGCTGCACCCGGTTACCCCGGGAATTACCCCAAGGGCTTGGAAATCACGGGCGTGGGCGAGGCTGAGGCCATGGACCGTGTCATGGTTTGGCATGCCGGCACCGCTTTTCAGGACGGCCGATTGGTGACCAACGGCGGCCGGGTATTAAATGTGATTGCCACCGGCCCGGATATTCAGACCGCTGTGGACCGGGTCTACCAAGGCTGCCACCGGATTGCTTTTGAAGGAATGCAGTATCGTACCGATATCGGCCATCGGGCATTGGCCAGACTGAACCAAGGAGTTCGCCATGGCGTTTAATAACCAACAAGTAATGGTGGCCCTGGTGGTGGGCAGTGATACCGATTTACCGGTTATTCAGACCACCACACAAACATTGGAGCAGCTGGGATTGAATTATGAGATCACCATTGCCTCGGCCCATCGCAGTCCCCAACGGGTCAAGAGTTGGATTGAAAACATGGAAGCCCGGGGCGTGGAGGTTTATATTGCCGGCGCCGGAGGAGCAGCGCATTTGCCGGGTATGGTAGCTGCCGAAACCATCAAGCCGGTGATTGGTCTGCCCATGCCCACCCTGTATTTGGGCGGCCAGGATTCCCTGCTTTCCATCGTGCAGATGCCATCAGGCGTTCCCGTGGCCACCGTGGCAGTGGGCAAGGCGGGCGCCACCAACGCGGCCGTGTTGGCCGCGCAGATCGTGGCGCTTAAGCATCCCGAAGTGGCCGAACGGTTAACCCGGTTTAAAGAAGACCTGCGGGCAAATCTGGAGAAAAAAGCCGGGCAGTTATCGGCGCTGGGCGTTGATCAGTATATTGAAACCATGTAAGAGGTGCCATGGGTACAGTGAAACATCGCCGGGTCTCGGCTGCCGGAGCGGTTGGCCTTGAGAAGGACATTTATCGCTTGCGGGAAACTTTAAGTCCCATACCTGCGCGCCGGTTGCGGCTGGCCCATCAGGATCCCAAAACCATCCTTAACCAGGCATGCCTGGCATTAAAAAACGACCGCCTGGTCATCTTGCCCACGGACACCGTTTATGGCATTGCCGCCATCCCGTCGCCGGCCGCCATTGCAGCCCTTTACCGGGCCAAGGGACGGCAGCAACACAATCCTTTGGTTTTATTGATCAGCCAAGCTTCCCAAGCGGAGCGTTTCGCAATGCTTTCACCAAAAGCCAGAGCCTTGCTGGAAACCCATTGGCCGGGCGCCTTGACCTTGGTCCTGCCGGTTCGCCGGGGAACAGACTGGGGAAAACTAACGCGTGGCGGCCGATGGATTGGCCTGCGATGTCCGGCCCATGGATTTACCAGACAGCTCATCAAACGTTGCGGCGGTGCCCTGGCCACCAGTTCGGCCAACCGCAGCGGCCAATCGGCGGCCACCAATTTGGCGATGCTGGACCCAAAACTGCTGTCATTTGCCGATTATGTTATTGATGACGGACCTTCTCCCCGAGGGATCAGCTCCACGGTGGCCAAGGTTAGCGGCCGCCAAGTACAGGTGCTGCGGCAGGGCGACATTACTCTATAAAGCCGGTAATGAAATATCGTGTAACTACTCAGATCTCTTGCGTATCCAAGCTGGCCAAGCCGGAAGCGCATGTTGGACCAATTTACGCGCAATATGTTCAAAATGACCTGAGTAGTTGGTTCTTGTTGCGGAAAGGGCATTTTTGCTTATACTACACGCAAGGGTTGTGGCCTTACCCTCGGGCGGCATTGAAGAAAACCGCTTCAGCCCCGATCAGAATCGATAT
>CAYVTN010000444.1:0-2301 GCA_964454395.1 uncultured bacterium
CGCGTAAACAATGGCCACATCGATAAAAATCGCCTGACGGTACACGGCCGCCAAGAGCACCATAATGGCCACGACCAAGGTGTTGAGCGCATCCAGAGCCACCACCCGGTCAGGTGCGGTCGGCCCCAAGACCATACGTATCAAGGCCCCCAGCACCAGGGCCGCCAGAATGATAACCGCCACAGACCAGATCATTGTCATTCGGCAATTCTCCTTACCCAGGCGGAAAGATCAAACATGCTGAACAGATCTTTGCCCTGCCAGGTGGTTTTGGTTTCTTCGCCTTGGGGAATATTGAGTAAATGCACATAGAGGTCGTTAGTCTCATCATCCACGGTTACCGTAAGTGTCCCCGGAGTGAGGGTAATGGAATTGGCCAGGAGCATAGTGCCGAAATCGGACTTGGTGCCCGGTGTATATTTAACCAGCCCCGGTCTGATTTTGCCGGTCAAGACCCGCAGGGCTACATCAATATTGGCTTTGGTCAATTCCAGAAAAAAAGGCACGGCGATATAAATCAGAAAGAAAAAAGCACGGAGGGGGTTGCGTTTCAACTTGTCATCACGGAAATGGAACCCTTTGCTGATGATAGCCACAATCAGGGACAACAATGCTCCGGCCACCAACTCATCACGATTCCAGGACCCGGCGGTAAACACCAGGTAGGCAAGAAAGCTTGTAATCGCAGTAATGATAAAGGCCATCGTGATCATCCATGCTTTCTGTTTGAATAAGGATCAAGTGAGCCGCATTGATTCTCAAAGGAGGCAGAACGAATAAAAGGACAGGACGCTGTTCGTATCATTCAGCACCGGATCGTTTTAAACAGCCGATAAAATACAAAAAGTAGAACACTTTGTCAATAATAAACTGATAACCAATCAACTATACCATTTAGATGCTAGTGCAATAGCTAAGTATAGGTCCTGTCTTGACCAGCCGCCCGTGCAAAATGCCCCCGTGGCATCCGGTGCTGATTCCTTACCAGCATAAAAAAAAAGAGGCACGATCTCAAGACCGTGCCTCTTTTAAGCATCAGCTAATTATTTCGCATCACTCTTGCTGGAATCATCCTCGTCACCGGCATTAAGATATTTATCCAGACCTTGCACGGAAACGTTGCCGTTCTCGACTTTAACCCCCATATCACCTGTTTGGACATTGACATTGCCGCCATTGACATCCACGTTCGAGTCACCGGCTTGGACGTTGACATGTCCATTGGGATCAACGGTGGTGGACCCTTCGCTGGTTTGCACATTGACGCCGCCCTGGCTGCTGTTGTCCGCAGTTTTGCTGGCGCAGGCGGTCATGCCCACCACTGCCGCTAAAATCATAATCCACATCACTTGCTTCATTGCTTTTGCCTCCTCGTTTTAACCTTTAGGGTAAGTCCCCCTAAATGGTGATGTCCCGGCCAATCAATACCGGTAATGTTCCGGTTTATAGGGCCCTCCCACCGGTACGCCAATATAATCGGCCTGGGTTTTGGTAAGTTGGGTAAGTTTAACACCGATTTTTTCCAAATGCAAGCGGGCAACTTCCTCATCCAATTGCTTGGGCAAGCGATAAACCCCCACCTGATAGTTGTCCTTGTTTTTCCATAGCTCCATTTGCGCCAAGGTTTGGTTGGAAAAGGAATTGGACATGACAAAGGAAGGATGACCGGTGGCGCATCCCAAATTGACCAACCGGCCTTCAGCTAGCAAAAAGATGGCATGGCCGTCCTCATACACGTATTTGTCCACCTGGGGCTTGATATTGACTTTTTCCACGCCCTGCCATTGGTTGAGGCGATCCACCTGGATTTCATTGTCAAAATGGCCGATATTGCACACAATGGCCTGATCTTTCATTTTGGCCATATGTTCGGCAGTGATGATGTCCCGGTTGCCGGTGGCGGTCACATAGATATCAGCCTCACCCAGGGTGGCTTCCACCGTGGTGACCTCAAAACCCTCCATGGCGGCCTGCAGGGCGCAAATGGGATCGACTTCCGTCACGATCACCCGGGCGCCGAAACCGCGCATGGACTGGGCGCAGCCTTTACCCACATCCCCATAGCCGCAGACCATCACCACTTTGCCGGCCACCATCACATCCGTGGCCCGTTTAATGCCGTCCGCCAAAGATTCGCGGCAGCCGTAGAGATTGTCGAATTTGGATTTGGTCACCGAGTCGTTGACATTCATGGCCGGTATCAGCAATTTTTTTTCATCCAGCATCTGGTAAAGCCGGTGAACACCGGTGGTGGTTTCCTCGGATACCCCTTTCCATTCCGCGGCCAATTTGTGCCAATAT
>CAYVTN010000445.1:0-2298 GCA_964454395.1 uncultured bacterium
AACTTCGTTATTATACCATATCATCAAACGAAAAAGTCCGACAGGCTCCTAGGCCGGCAAAGAATGGAGCCCTCCGGTACACCGTATCTCCTTTTTCCGAGATGCTATGGCATAGTCTCTAAAAGCGAGAGGAAAACACGTAAAGATTTCCTTGCGCTATTTAGTTCTTGTTGCGGATGCGGGTAGCGGTCTTACCCTTGCAAGTTGCTTTGGCTAAAAGGGCCTTTCCGCAACAGGAACTATTTAATAAAAAGGAATATTTAGCGCCGAAGGAGGCGAAACTATCATTTTTTTGATGATTTTTTGTCATTTTAATGATAAAGAGGTAGAAGCCTAAGCCTCCTTACATATACCATATCCCTGGAACCCGGTAGAATTAGCACGGATAGGATTTTTTCACTATGTCACAGGAAGTGCACCAGCCCGTCAATCCGCCCAGTGTCAAAGCGTTACTTATCAAAGGCATCATGCAATACATTGGCCGCCATTACGGCCAAGAGGGCATGCGGCAACTCACACAGGATTTTTCCACCCCTGATCAAAATCTGCTGCATGATCTCAAAGATAACGACCGGGTCCCGGCTCACATATTCAATCAGCTCTTTCTTGCCATCACAGCCCGCTGGGGCCATGGCAAAACAGACTATTATTCCCATATCGTCGGCGAGGTCGCGGAACAAAACATCAACATTTTTATGAAATTTCTTCTGCTTTTCAACAATCCTACCATTGTGGCCCATGCGGTTCCACGCGTTTACCAGTTCTACTTTGATACCGGCAGGGCCATCATGCTGTCCAGTAAAAAAAAATCCGTGCAATTTACGATTGAACAAGGCAGGGTCTATGGCGAGGGGCTCTGTCGCGGCACCATCGGCTGGGGGCTTAAAGCCTTAACCATGGCCGGCGCCAAAAACATTCGCGTGAATCATAATGAATGCATCCACAAAGGACGCTCCGCCTGTGTCTTCAAGGTGGCTTGGGATTAAGCCTGGGCCGTGAATTTTGAAAATAAACCCGGCGGCTTACACCGCATTCCTTAAAGATGGGTTAACAGGCCGCAGAGCCACCGCCTTTTTCAGCAGCCAGTTAAGTATAAAATCCTAACCAGGACAAGCCGGAAAAAATCCTTCACCTCTTTCACAGCGCTTTTCAAGCCATCATTTCATTTTAAAACGTCGTTTTAAAAGCACGCCCATTCCTTTTAATAAAAGGACTATTCAAACCTATAATTAACATTCATGCCCACTTTCCAGGCCAACGCCTCGCCGGCAGTGCCCGGCTGATTGCTCCAAAGCGCGTTGGGCAGCAAATAGAGTTCTGTTCTCAACTTTCCCCATTGCACCCAAGCGCCAAAACTGGTGGTCACGCCGGCACTGCGGTTTCCCCTAAAACCGTCATATTCATAGATGATGTCCATTTCGTTCCACAACCCGGCAAAGGGACTCAGGGTCACGGCCGCCATCATGGGCACGGCCATGCGGTAAGTCTGATAATTTTTCCAAGCATAGATTGCAGAGTCGAACCTGGTATGATCTCCATAATCAGTTTCCAGTCCCACTGCCCCTTCCCAGACCTGCCCGGGATGGTCATAATAGGCTGCCCATGAAACCCGGTAATTGGGAAAATCCAAAGCATAACCTGTCCGGTCAATTTCAAATTGCTTTTGATCCAAGTGTGAAGATTCCACGGCCAGATTCATGGTCAGGTTCTCTTCATTTATAGTGCCGGCAATATAGCGCATATGGAATGCTACATCTGTAAAACCGAAGTCCGTTTCCCGCGTTTGGTCAAAATAACCTTGGTAGTGGCGAATCCCGTATTCCAGATAACCGTCAACTTTTCCCAGGGCGACACCCAAACGCTGGCGGGTCATCACGGTATCGTTTTTCAGCGTCGTTGGGTCATTAAGAGGAGCATCACTTTCGATAAAATTTTCATTGCGCCCGGTTGAGAAAGCAAAACCTGCAGCCATTTTTCCAGTCACTGTATAGGCCACAGCAATATTCAGTGCACGTAAAAACACTTTATCGGTATCAACAAAACGGCTCTCATCCAGTGTGGAAACCGTTTTTTGGTCCTGAAGCGTTTGTTGGTATTGGTAGCCGGCATTGAAGGTGAAGTTTTGTAAAAAGGGAAAAATCAATTGGGTGCTAAGCGCCGTAAACTCGTCCTTGTTATCCTTTTTAAAAACAGAATCATAAGGTTTAATATCCTGCCTGTGTATCCCGGCATTTTGCTCCACTTCTGAAGTGGTCAGGCCTTGGAGCCGCGCCGGATTGTCGATCAGATTTTCAGCTT
>CAYVTN010000446.1:0-2296 GCA_964454395.1 uncultured bacterium
GATGACGGTCAAAATACGCCTTTTACCAACACCGCCAATGTGCTGCGCTCAGGTATCACCTATTATGACAGTACCCGCTATTCCGACGACAATGGCACCACCTGGAATGATTATATTGGCGCCAATGGCCTTCGCCCTAATGCGGATGGCCGCCTGTGGCAGCATCAGGGCATGCAATCAGGCTATCAGGAATTAACCCTGGGCAAGCAAGCTTCGGAAAAACCAACCCAGACCATCATGGACAGCATGACTTACACTCATCTGGGACAGCAAAACACCTATACCCATGTGGAGGCTGATGAAAACCTGACCAATGGCACCGTGCGCCGCTTTACGGCCTGGCTCATGACCACTCAAAGCCTCGGGCAGGTTACCCAAGCCTGGGTGGAAGAGACGCTCACCCTGGCCAATCTGCTTACCCTCGACTCCGGCAGCCTTATTATGCAAATGACCACCTGGCTTAGCGGCAAGGTGACCAATATAACCGATGCTGCCCTTGCTGCTGCAACCGGGTTGCTGCAAGCCTTGGCAGAGACCGTGAATAATGCCTTTGACGGCAGCCTGGTCCAAAAAACCATCGATCTTTTCACGCTGGCAAAATCAAAGTTGGCTGTTTTGGGCACGCTGGTCGCGGCGATGTCCGAGGCCCTGACCAGCCTGGGTGATCAATCAGCGCTGGACATGCCCGACTGGCAGACCATGCAGAGTGCTTATGCCAAACTCCATCCCTTTGACTATAGCGCCACGGTCACCAAACGGGTCAGCACCACCTATGACAACCTCAACCGGCCCAGCGCCTGGCGCGAGATCACCCGCTCCACCACGGGCAAGGACAAGGAAACCGTGACGGATGTGCAGGTCACCTATGAAGGTCATACCCAGCGCCAGGAAACCTACAGCGCGCATATGGATGAACATACGGTCGGGTCCACCGAACCGGGCAAAATCACCAACCTTTACCGCTTTGGCTACACCTACAACAGCTTTGACCAGGCCACCGATTACACGGAAGCTGTGATCAATGGTGATGACCTGCTGATCACCAACAACACCGGCGCCAGCCTGGCCCTGCTGGCGCAGGGGCAAACAGGTACCATCCATTGGCCGGGCCTGATCTCTGACCACAAAAGCGCGCTGATCAGCGCCCTCGTGGCCAACACCGCCGAAGTGCGCGAACTGGTGACCATCAACCACTGGAACAATGTGACCTACAATGCCATTAACCAGATGACCGGGTATGATCTGACTACCGATCAGAGGGGGTATACCTATCAGGATTTTGCGGAGGCCGGAACAATTAACAGCACGCTTGAGCAACAATACACTGTCCTGGGTCTTCAGGGAAATTTGATTACTGTTCAAAGCGGGAAATTAGCAGACGCCATAACTGCGTGGGATGAAAGCTATGCTGATCTTCGGGCATTTATTTTTCATGACATCCATCACAAAGAAATCACTAAAGCCACTGAAGAGGAATTGACGGAATTCAATGCTTCCTTTCCGGAAGCGGAAGATTATCAGGACGTCATGGACTATGTGGCCGGTTATTTACAAACAAAAAAGCAAGCCGCAGCGGATCAGGAAAACATTATGGATGACGATTACGCTGCATTACAGGAAAAAATAAAAATTCAAGCGGAAAAATATAGTGATTTGGATAAGGCACAGAAGGAACTGGATAGTGCCCAGGAGGACTGGAATAGCGCGGTAAAAAGCATTGACGGCGTCATTAATAATTTGAAGGATTATAATCAAACCCCGGCAGATTTAGTAAAGCGTGCAAACCTGTTTAGCTCCAAGTTGACGGAAATTAATGACTTCTACAACGACCCGGAGTTGAATACTGATGATAAAGATGCAATTTTCGGACATGCTGGAACGAGCTTCAAGACGATCCAGGATGAATTTGATCATCTCAAGGCTATTGTGTTGGACCCAAACTCATCAACCTATGCAGAAGATCTGTCCGGAGCGGAAAGCCAGATGGTGGGGCTGCTGAGCGACCTTATGGTCTCTGTTGACAGTAGAAAGAAGTACTTGGAGAACAACGATTGGAAACAATGCTGGGACAGCACGTCATCAAGTTACGTGGATGTCAATGGTGCGGAGCAAAGCTGGAATACCGTGTCGAGTACGGAACAAGGTAAACGTTATAAACAATTAAAAAAATTTGGGAAGGGTATAAATACAATTGATCAACAAATTTTGCGGATTTTAAACACTCAAAAACAAAAAGAAGACTACCTTTATAATTATGAGGAATTTTTTCAAACATACAGTTACTCATGGTTTTTAT
>CAYVTN010000447.1:0-1845 GCA_964454395.1 uncultured bacterium
TACTCAACTTTGGCAAATTTGTCAAAGTTGAGTTATGAAGAATATTTTTAAAAGAGGGTGTCATGGAGTGCCGTAAAACTGAAAATCTCAGCCAATGCAATTGTACCTATCCCTGCAGCCGCAAAGGATTGTGCTGCGAATGCCTGCATTATCACCGCCGCCTGGGCGAGCTGCCGGCATGTTATTTCAGTCAGACCGCGGAGCGGACCTATGACCGGTCGGTGGGCCATTACCTCAGGCAGCGATAAGCCTGACGGCCATGAGTATTTAGCTGTCGAAAATACGGCAGTTGCATTGGTGGAAATATGTGCAGATGCGTCACCAGCATGGCCTCCAGTGACGTTTGCATCATTTTCAGTTTTCGATCATGCAGCGAAAGGCCGATCGAGAGGTTGGCTTTCCCACGCGGGCCGTCATCAATATCCCGCGAGGTCGAATCGCCGGCTTGGTTTTTTCATTGAGGTTTAAACAGCGGCAACCGTTTCCAACCACTCCGCCGCGGTTCGGACATAAGCCTCGCACCGCTCGCGAAACAGGTTTTCCTCAACAACCTGCTGATACTCTTGTGGGTTGCCCAGATTATAGCCTATCAATTCCCGGCAATTGACAGAACCATGCCGAGCTGTAAACATGCGGTTGAATTCCTGCATCATATCGTAAGTTCTGTCCCGAGCCGCCGTATCCTCCAGCTTGTCCCGGCCATATTTTAATCCCAATACCAAATACGCGCCGCTCACGGCCCCGCAGGTCTGGCATGTCCTAGCCATCCCGGCGCCCAAACCGCAAGCAATCCGCAACGCCATGGTCTCGTCCATGCCTAATTCCCGCGCAAACACCGCGAATACCGCCTGGGAACAGGCAAATCCTTTTTGAAAATACGCTAATGCCTTTTGAGTTTTATCCATGAGCTCGTCCAATCTTTCATATTTTCTTGCCAATCCCAAACCGCCAATCGCAAGGGTTCTGGGATTTTCGATTCATCTTTTTTGGTGCTCTTTCATTATGATACTGTTATTTTTTCACCGAGCTTCTTCCAAAAAACCACTCTGTCTTCACCAGGACCTGCATAGTCCCGCACGACGCAGACGTGACTTGCATTCGGTTCGCCCAACAATCTCATGCCGATCTTGGTGTGAAAGGCGATAGACGCCTCATTGGTTGGAGTAGTGATCGCCTTGAGGTGCGTGCAACCGTTTTTCCCGGCTTTTTCCATAAAGTGATGGTAAAGCGCGCGGGCTAAACCCCGTCGTTTATGATGCTTATGGGTAGCAATAAAGTGAACATACGCCACAGGTTCCGTTTTGGAAAACAGTCCCAAAAGGTAGGCTTTGACACGGCTGCCATCCTTAATAACGTATGCATTGTCCCCCAATTCGTAGATCATCATGGGATGATGGAGATGTCTGATTTTGCTCAGCCGTTCCAGGTCGGCCCCTTCCCAATATTGATCAAGTTGTTTGAGGATATTGTCAAAATCTGCTTTGGAGCAATTCACGATGTCCATAGTAGGCCGTTTCCTTATGCGCTATGCTATCGGCTCGATTTTCGTCGATTTTGCGCCTGATCTCTTCGCCCGTAAATCGGTAAAGAGGGTCGACCGAGGTCATCCTGGCGCTGCAAAACATCAAAATGGGAGACTCCCGCTTCCAAAATCAGCTTGAATTTCTGAATAAAGCCGCTTGAGAAGTGACGCGTAAGGAGACTAAACTGTTACGTGAAAAGTTCTTCGAAAGTTGCGGGTAGTTCTCTTTAGTGAACTTCAAGACCTTCTTCCGTGATGCCTCCTTTCGTGGCGACTTTGGGGATTATTTCTTCAATGCCCGTTCCTTTCCGGCAGAGCAGCTT
>CAYVTN010000447.1:1855-2283 GCA_964454395.1 uncultured bacterium
CAAGCAATGTTTGGACAACCAGTTCCGTCGCCTCCTCCTCGGAAAACCGGCTATGCCGCATTCCTGCCGCTACAAACTGCTGAACTATTTTTGCAATAAAAGCTGGTGCGCAACTTGTCAAATCGGTTCCGACTTCAAATTAGTCCTCTGGAATCTCTTTTACTTTGCGAAAAAAACGGACTTTAATGTCAGAAAAACCTTGAACTATCAGGCTTATGTTCCTGTAACTGTCGAATTTGGTTTAATGTGTGCCATGATTTTCTCCAAAGGTAAATGGCAATGGTATTATCAATGGATAAAATTTCACGGATTCACATAAGCTAGGAGCCTGTCGGACTTTTTCGTTTGATGATATGGTATAATAACGAAGTTTCCCCCTTTTGCAAAGGGGGATTTGATAAATGATTTTAACCTACCATCGCGGCCTC
>CAYVTN010000448.1:0-2253 GCA_964454395.1 uncultured bacterium
CGTCCAGGACGCCAATATGCGCCAGCCCGCGCGCCCCGCCGCCGCCGAGAGCCAAACCGATTTTAGCTTTGTGGGAAAAAGAAGTTTTCCTAGTCAATGGTAATCCTTTTTGCAAAAGCCGGGAATAAGTGGGAAGTCCACTGGAGGATATTATATCCAGGACCACGCCGGGACGCAATCTTTTAGCATTGGGGATTAAAGAGATAAAATCTGGTTAAAGACCATTAGCAGGCTGTCGAAAAAGTCTTGCCCGTATTGCCCGGGATCAAGCCGGACAGGCCGAACCGCCGGGTTTTTCAGCAGATATTGGCGCTTTCCTGCCGGAGTGGAGGAACGATATCGCTCACCTTGACCGTTACCTCAATTGACACGCCGGGGATGACCTTTACGCCAACCCCGCTATTTGGAACCTCGGAGCCCGTGCACCTGATGTCGCAAGTAGTGCATCTCAGCCGGGGCGAAAAAATTCGGGTGGCGGTTAATTTTAATCATGCGCAACACCTTAAAATCGCCGTGTACAACCTTCTCGGCCGCGAAATGGTCATTTTGACCGATGGGGAAACTGCGGGTAATCAACTCTATCAATGGGACGGACAAGGCGCGGGCAGCGGCTTGTACCTGGTGGCCGTAGAACGCGAGGCAGGCAGGGAGGTGCGTAAGGCGGTGTTGGTGAAGTGATATCCAAAGCCTTGGTATTAGATACTGTATCAGCAAGATATACGCGTTTTGCGTAGATAATTTTTAAAAAACAAAGATCAAAAATTTACTCACGCAAAGCACGCAAAGCCGCAAAGGAAAGATTAAATCTTTTTTACAGATTAAAACCTTTGACAATCTTTTGCTTTTTCTTTCTTTGCGGCTTTGCGTGCTTTGCGTGAAGTATCTTTTTATTTCCGGCTCTGCCGGTTTGGGTATGGATTTTTCTAAGGTTTTGCTTTCTGATTCAGCAAGGCGCTGCAGTCGGCCAGGAGGGTCAGCAGGGCTTCCAGCTCGTCGGCCAGGCTTTTAAGATCCTCGGCAATGATTTGACAATGGTAAGGACTGATGACTTCCTCATCAAAATGATGGAGCAAAAAATGTTGGGTTTCCTTGACCTTGGACAACACTTCCTGATAGAGCCGTTTTTTGGGCACCAGTTGTTTTTCCGTATAGGCTTTGCTGAGCATCCGGGAAATGGCCAAGGCGGAGTGCTGTAATTCATCGGCCACAGGCACGGGCAGGGCGCCCAGATGTTGCATTAAGTGGCGCAAACGCTCTGTGCCATTGACCTGGGCAACGGCTTTGTGATGATGGGCATGGTGGCGGGATAGCATGCATTCCTCCGTGACAAATAGTTCAGGTACTGGACTTTGGGCGGGTGACCCACAAAACCCAATCTGTCTTATAATATTGGACCGTGCGTTTGGAAAAATCTTTCAAAAATTCTTTCTCCAGCCCTGATTTTTTTCAAAATTCCTGCCGGATTAACCACAAACCCGGTTACGCCCCCTGTTTTTGGCTTTGTACAGCGCTTGATCGGCCTTTTCCAGCATGGTTTCCGGGGAAATGATGGCCTTCGAGGGGTAGGAGGCGATGCCGATGCTGACCGTTAAATCCTTATTGGGCTGTTTTTCCTCCAAAGGAAAAATATGGTTTTGAATCTGTAAGCGTAAATTTTCCGCCAGGTTCTTGGTTTGGGCTTTGGACGTTTCGGGCAGCATAATAATGAATTCCTCTCCGCCAAAACGCGCGACCATGTCCGTTTCCCGCACCGCTTCCTTGAGAATGCCTGCCAATTCCTTTAACAGCAGATCCCCCATTTGGTGACCGTTGGTATCATTGTAATGCTTGAAGTAATCGATGTCGATCATGATCAGCCCCAGTTGGCGGTTATAGCGTTCGGCGCGTTTCATCTCTTCATTGATGGCCTGTTTGAAATGCCGAAAATTAAACAGCCCGGTTTTCTCATCAAGGATGGTCAGGGCGGTCAGTTTCTGCCGGTCTTGTTTGATGTTCATGGCCATCACATTAAAAGCCTGGGAGAGCACGCCGACCTCGTCCTGGGAGGTGACCGGCACTTGGGTGGTGAAATTGCCGTCCGCAAATTTCCTGACGCCAGCCATCAACTGATTGATGGGATGGATGATATTGCGGTTTAACACCACCACCAGGATGGCGGAAATGAAGGTGACCAGGATGACCACGCCGATGCTGAGGCTCTGATTGAGATGCTTGAGCAGCTTGGCCTGTTCCAGCCGTTCTTCCAGGTGCCCC
>CAYVTN010000449.1:0-2246 GCA_964454395.1 uncultured bacterium
CATAGTGGCAGTGCAAATCTTCAATGCAGATAATGGTGTGGCGATGAGGTCCAAAGTACTGATCTTCGATACGACCGATGGATTCCGGCAAGTGCAGCTGATGCAAAGCATTTCCAGGTGTAATGTAGAGGGCAGGATTTATGGTCCAACCAAGGGCAGGCCATAAAAAAACAATGGTTATAAAAAGCGAAATCAACCGGATGAGGTGACGCGGTAAAAAGGATATACCCCGCGTGGCGTCTTTGGTTTTCATTATTTCTCCTGCTTGGAAAAATTAGGTAACAAGGGTAGAAGGAGGCGTCGGTTAAGGATAAGCAAAAGCAAAAACAAAGGAATAATGCAAGTTAGCTATTTTTATACCACAATTTTAAGTCGATTTCGAATAAAATTTGGTAGATCTGTATTTTTTATTAGGCGCTGGCACTGAATGATGGGCAGACCTTTGTCATGATGGCACAGAATTGATGGCAGGAGGCTGAACAATTAGTAAACTTTTTTGAGCAACTTGCCCGCCGCGTAAAGCGTCCCCTTCATATAATATCTTATCCGGTCGGGAGCATTGAGCTTTTTATTGCTCAACTTTTCTGGAGGCTGAGCGATTTAATGCCCAGCCTCCTAATGCTCCTGCGGTGTAAGATTATGAATGTCGCGGATGACTTTTTCGGCTTCCAGGGCTGCAATGGTGCCGTCAGCCGTGGCGGTGGTGAGTTGACGGTATGTTTTCTCCCGTGCATCACCCACGGCAAAAACACCGGGCTGGCTGGTGTGCATCAGCTCATCGGTCACGATGTAACCCTGATCATTAAGATGGACTTGATCTTTCACCAAGGTGGTGCGGGGCACAAACCCTACATAGACGAACACGCCGTCCGTGGGAAGCAGCTTACGCTCTCCGCTTTTTAAGTCTTCCACTTCCACTTCTTCCAGCTTGCTCTGCCCCTGGAAAGCCCGGGGTTCATGACAGCACAGGAACTCAATTTTGGGATTGTTCCGGGCATTTTCCACAGCCACGGCGCTGCCTTGAAACCCGTCGAATTGGTGAACAACGGTCACTTTTTCCGCAAACTGGGTCAGAAAGATGGACTCTTCCAGTGCCGAATTGCCGCCGCCGATCACCACCACCTGCTTGTCCTGGTAAAAATCAGCATCACAGGTAGCGCAATAGGATAAGCCCCGGCCTTTGAAAGCCTGCTCCCCCGGCAGCCCCAGTTGCCTGGGCTCTTGCCCCATGGCTAAAATAATGGCCGGTGCATACAAGGTTTCTTCTTCATCGAGTTCCACCATCTTGCGGCGTTCGGTCAGGGACAGGGCTGAGATCTCCACGGCATTATAAAAGGTAACGCCATAATGCTTGGCCTGCTCTTCCATCAAGCGGGCCAGTTCCTTACCCCGGATCTCAGGGTAGACCCCGGGATAATTGGCCACCAAATGGGTGGTTTTCATCCATCCGCCGGGAAGATTTTCCTCCACCACGGCCACATCCAGTTTGGCGCGGCCTGCGTAAATCGCAGCGGTCAGGCCGGCCGGCCCGGCGCCGATAATAATAAGATCATGGGATTTGGTCATGTTACTCGCCCACCAATTGCGCCAAGGCCGCCTTAATCTCCGATTTCTTGATTTCTCCCGACAAACGCCGGCCCGTTTCCTGGCCTGCTTTAAAAAATACCAAGGTGGGACTTCCGCTGACGCCCAGTTTCTCCGCCAGGGCCCGGTTGCCTTGCCTGAAAATTTTCAAAAATTTAACCTTATCGCCAAAAGTTTGCTCCACGGCTTCATATTTGGGTGCCAGGGCTTCGCAGGGTGGACAATCGGTGGAAAAAAAGTCCAGCACCACCGCTTGGTCCGACTCAATGATTTCTTGTTCAAATTGATCCTCATTAATTTCCCTCACCATGGCGGAAACCCTCCTCGATTTTTTTTGTCAGTTTTTCAAAATAAAAATCCAGTCCGGCCTGCATGACGGCGGCAATAGGTTTGCAGTCCGGAGCATACAGGGTGTTGCTTTTAACCTGCGCCAGAATACCGCAGCCGCCGCCGCACGCCGGCGCCACGCTGCAGGTGCTGCACCCGGCAATGCGCTGTACCCGGCGGCCCTGCCAGGCCTTGGCTGCTTCGTTCAGACGCCAGACCGGATCATAAGTGCCCAGGGCATAAGCCGGTTGACCCAAAGTGGCCGTACAGCCATAAATTCTGCCGCTCATGTCAAAACCCCATTCGTGTTTGGCCGCCGGACAGGCGTCAAAGCG
>CAYVTN010000450.1:0-2233 GCA_964454395.1 uncultured bacterium
CATCCCGCCGTCATGCTCCATGCGGAGCCGGAAGTCGGGCCCGTGAAATTTTTCGGATCCCTGGCTTATGGCAAGTGGGATGCCAGTGATGCCAATGATATGACCCGTTATTCGGCAGGGCTGCAATACAGCTTGGGCGCTTTTCAGCTTCGCAGTGAATTTGCAGGAGGGAAATGGGCCAAGAGCATTGGCGGCGTCAAGGACGCCGTGGCCTTTGGCTACTATGTCAAACTTTTTTACCGCATTACGCCCTGGCTCAAGGCCATGGTTGATGCGAATCTGGCGGATCATAATTTCAACGGCTTTTTCTTTACCGATGCGGGCGCTGGTGAAAAATACACCACCGTCACACCCGGCTTGATTTTTAATATTACCGACAGCAATCTTCTGCTGTTGCAATACGATATCGCGGACTGGCGCGTCAAGGATGACAGCGACAAGCTGCAGTTCAAGCGGCTCACCTTGGGATGGAGAAGCACTTTCTAAGCCGGCAAACGGAATAAAGCCATGTCTCAGGGAAACGCCTCTGCTTGGCGAGTGCTATCCTTGGTATGTGTGCAGGGGCACGGCATGCCGTGCCCCTGCGTATATCTTGGCGGCACAGTATTAATATAGGAGGACATCAATCGCGATTATGAAAGGGAATGCGGGAAAAACGGCCGGAATTTGTCTCGTGGCCGCAGTAGGGTTGATGCTGGCTTTTGCCGCCTGGTTTTGGGTCAAGAGCCGAAACCAGCCCATTCAAAAAGAAACACGCTTTTTAATGGACACCATCTGCACCATTTACATCCCCGGGCCGAAAAGCATGCTGCCTGTGATCAGCAAAGCTCTGGACCGGGCGGAAGCGATTGACAAGAAGTTTAATGCCCTGAACCGGGAAAGTCCTATCTTTGCTTTTAACCAGCAAAACCGACCCATTAAGGATCCGGAAATCATTAGCGTGGTTCGCAAGGCCCTGGGCGTTTGCCGCCAAAGCCGGGGGGCTTTTGACATCACGATCTATCCCTTGATCCGGCTTTGGGGTTTTTAAAAAAAAAAACGTCCTCATATACCACATTACATCAATATCAATCCCGCTATAACCCATAACGGCTATCATAAACTGGATCTTCAGGACGGCGTATTGCGTAAACGGCGTCCTGATATTAAAATTGATTTGGGAGGTATAGCCAAAGGCTACGCCGTGGATGAGGCGGTCGGCATACTAAAACAGGAAGGCATCCAGTCGGCTCTGGTGGATTTTGGCGGGGATATCTATGCGCTCGGTAATTTCCGGAACCGGCCATGGAACGTGGGCATTCGCAATCCCCGAGGGAAAGGGGAAGTCGGGGGATTTGAACTCTCCGATCTCTCCACCGCCACTTCCGGAGATTATGAAAGATTTTTTGAGGAAAAGGGGGTGCGTTACCATCATATTCTCGACCCCAAAACCGGTTACCCGGCCCGCGGCCTGCGCAGCGCCACCGTCATTTCGTCCGATGCCACTCTGGCGGATGCATGGTCCACGGCTGCCTTTGTCCTGGGACGGAAGACCTTCCTGCCCCTGGTTGACAAAACACCCGGTTTGAGGGGGGCGGTGCTGATTGCCTTGGACGGCACCATCACCACTTCAAGTAATTTAAAGGGGCATTTTAAAAAAAACGGGAAAGGAAAATGATAATGAAAATTTTGAAAAGATCCTCTTATTTCCTGGCCGCTGCCGCGGCTTTTCTGTGTCTGTTGAGTGCCAACAGCCAGGCCATGAATTTGGTCTCGCAAGACGAGGCTTTGAAACAAATGCTTCCGAATGCGGACAAGATTGTCTCTGAAGCCAAGGCCTTGACGCCCGACCAAATCGAAACCCTGAAACAGCAATTGGGCGGCAGCCTGATGGTGAAAGAGCCTCCCAAGGGCACAAAGGAAACAACGGACTATACCTTTTATTTTGGCATGAAAGATGGGAAAAAAACCGGTGTGGCGGTTATGGAAGCGCAGCCTGGAAAATGGGGCATGGTGAAAATGATCATTGCCATGGATCCAACGGACGGCAAGGTGAAAAACCTTGAGGTGATGTCTTTTTCGGAAAAAAGAGGCCGGCCGGTTGCCCGCAAACATTTTCTGAACCAATTCATCGGCAAGGGCATCGGCGATCCCCTGGAGATTCACAAGGACATCCGGGCTGTGACGGGCGCCACGGTTTCTTCGCGAGCCGTCTGTTTTGCGGTTCGGAAAATGGTCAAGGTATATACCGAAC
>CAYVTN010000451.1:0-2221 GCA_964454395.1 uncultured bacterium
CATGTCCCAGATGAACACCGTCAAAGACGCCAACCGTAATCACCCGGGACTGGGTCCTGCGTTGGGGGAAATGGTGATAAACCTTCATGATTTATCCTTCATTCGGCTATGCCGGAATAAAAGCCTAGGGCGTGCGTAGGGCACAGTCGCGACTGTGCCCTACAAATTATCTAGTTCCTGTTGCGGGAAGGATATTTTTGATTTGTTCAGTCTCAGTATAGGGGCGGGTTTGAAACCAGCCTCTACAAAATCCCTTTTCTTTCATAGCTTTCGGCCACAGAGCTTCGGCAGTTTGTGCCTACGGTTGAAAAATGGCTTCTTCGCAACAAAAACGATCTGCCAAAAAACGTAGATGTTGGAAATACAGACTAAAGGTGTCTATCTTGGCGACACAGACGCTCACCCTATCGGCGGCCACCACACCCGTTTCATTTTTAACTGCCGGCCGATCGTGGTGCCCAGACCTAAAAAAACATCTCCCGGTCCAATCACCTGGCCGGGATGATCATCAGGCCAGGACGGCGGCTGTGGCAATTGCACGGCTTGTCCGTAGCCTATGGCTTTGGCCTGTTGGGCGTCCAGCTCCAAGCGGGGCAGATGGGCCAAAGCCCTTTGGGGAGAAACCAGCAAGTCCGTCCACTGCCCATGCTGCACCGCCTGGGATAATGTCTCCCAGCTGACAGCCTGGCTCAGGGCAAAGCCGTTGCTTTCCGTCCGGGTTAGAGCTTGTAAATGGGCGCCGCAACCAAGCGCCTGTCCAAGATCATCGGCCAGGGTTCGAATATACGTCCCCCCGGAACAGCGAACCCGCAAGGTAAGCTCATCCTGCCCAAGGTCGAGGAGCTCAAGATTGTAGATGGTAATGGTGCGAACGGGCCGTTCTACTTGCACCCCCCGGCGGGCCAAATGGTACAACCGTTTACCTTTGACCTGCACAGCGGAGACCATGGGCGGAATTTGCTGAATTTGACCGGTAAAGGATCCCAGCACGGCTTTAACGCCGGCTTGGTCCAAGGCCGGCACTGCTTGGCGGCTCAGAATCCGGCCTCCGGCGTCCAGGGTATGGGTAGTGATCCCCAATTTAATCCTGGCCAAATAACCTTTGTCAGTGGGCAAATAAGGAATCAAGGAAGTGGCGCGGGAAAAAGCCAGGACCAGCACCCCATCCGCTCCGGGATCCAAGGTGCCGGTGTGCCCCGCTTTGGTTGCCCTCAGCAGGCGCCGCACCCCTCCTACAAAAGCTGCCGAACTTGGCCCTGCAGGTTTAACCATGGGTAAAAAACCGATGCCCATCTCAGTCCTTTTGCGGCATGCGCGCCAATACCTCGGCTAAGACTTTCTCCTGCACCTGTTCCATGGACCCTTCCAAAAGAGCCCCGGCCGCACGCTGATGGCCTCCCCCGCCAAAGTGATGGGCAATGGTGGAAACATCCACCATGCCGCGGGAACGAAAGGATATTTTTATTTTTTTATCTTCAGTTTCAAGAAAAAAGATGGCTACTTGCACCCCGTCCACAGCCCGTACATAATTGACAAAGTTTTCAGTCTGGTTCTGTTTGGCTTGGGTTTCAGCCAGCATGCCGCGGGTGATGTAAAACCATCCCACGGTGTGCCCGGGATTATACTTGACCGTACACAGCGCGCGCGCCAGCAGGGCCAAGGCTTTCCTCGGCACCCGTTCATACAGTTGTTCATTCATATAGCTGGGCTGCACACCCAGTTCTATAAGTTGGCCGATGATTTGATGGGTCCGGGGCGTGACGCCGGCATATTTGAAATGCCCGGTGTCCGTGGCAATCGCCGTATAGATGCCAATGGCCATGCGCTGGTCGCGGGAACAATTAAGGGCGCTGACCAATTCCCAGATTTGTTCGCCCGCAGCCGAAGCCGTAGGGTCGATTAGATTAATGGTGCCATAGCGGGCGTTGAATACATGATGGTCAATGTTAATAATGTGGGCGGCCTTAGGGGTATGTTTAATCACATTGCCCGATCGCTGTTCGTCCGGGCACTCCAGATAAATCACCACGTCTTTGGCCGTAGCCTCCAATTCGCCCACTTCAAATACGGCATGCTGAGGCAGAAAATAATACAGGTCGGGAATGGGGTGCAAATTGACAATGCGGACATTCTTACCCATACTGGTAAGCGCCAGATAAAGTGCAGATTCACAACCCAGGCCGTCGCCGTCAGGATTGATGTGGGTTGTCAGGATAAAGTG
>CAYVTN010000452.1:0-2217 GCA_964454395.1 uncultured bacterium
GGCTCTGGGCGAAACCATGGCCGTGGCCTTTGTACTGGGCAACAATCATAAAATCGCAACCTCTTTTTTCGATGCCGCAGCCACCATCACTGTGACCTTGGCCAATGAATTTACGGAAGCGGACAGCCATATCTATCTTTCCTCGCTTTTTTATCTGGCTTTGATTCTCTTTGTTATGAGTTTCATTACGCTGGCTACTGCGAAATTCTTCCTGATTCGCGCGGAAAGGAAGAGTGCCCGATGACCCGTGAAACCCGGAGAAAAATAGCCGGTGTGGCGGCCTTGGGCATGAGCACGCTGGCGGCAGTGATAGGGTTGTTTTGGCTGATTTTCATTTTGGGCGATGTGCTGGTGCACGGTCTTAAGGCGCTCAATCTGAACTTGCTGCTGCGCGATCCCGTACCCGCCGGCATGACCGGCGGCGGCCTGCGGAATGCCTTTGTAGGCCAGCTGCTTATTACCGTGGTGGCCACCCTGATCGGCATACCGGTGGGGGTTTTGGGAGGTACTTTTCTGGCCGAGTATGCGCACGGCAAGCCCATTGCCAGAATCATCAGCGTGCTTTCCGATATTATGGTCAGCGTGCCTTCCATCGTGATCGGTACATTTATTTATGCAGTCATGGTGAAGCCTTTAGGCCAATTCAACGGCTGGGCCGGGGCAGTGGCTCTGGCGATCATTATGATCCCCGTGGTACTGCGCACCACGGAAAACATGCTGCTGCTGGTACCGTGGACCTTGAGGGAAGCCGCTTTTGCCCTGGGGGCACCTTACTATAAGGTCATTACCCAGGTGGTATATCGCGGTGCGGCGGCCGGAATCCTCACCGGCATCCTGCTGTCCATTGCCCGCGTGGCCGGGGAAACGGCGCCCTTGCTGTTCACGTCCTTCAGCAATTCCTTTTTCACCACCAACATGAACGGCCCCATGGCATCCCTGACCGTATCGATTTTTAATTATGCCATGGGGCCCTATGAATCCTGGCATGCCCAAGCCTGGGCAGCTTCCCTGGTGATTACGCTGGCTATTCTGCTTCTGGCCATTGTGGGGAGAATTATCATCAAACTGAGGTACCATTCATGACTACGACCATTGAGCTTGAGGTTAAAAATCTGGATTTTTATTACAGCAACAGTGTGCATGCGCTTAAAAAAATCAATATGCAGGTTTACCAAAAAGGTGTCACCGCCCTGATCGGGCCTTCGGGCTGCGGTAAAACCACTTTGTTGCGCTGCTTCAACCGCATGCATGATCTTTATCCGAAAAACCGTTATGAAGGGGAAATCTTCTTCCAGGGCAAGAATATTTTGTCCCGGGAAGCCGACCATATTAGCTTGAGAAGCCGTATCGGCATGGTCTTTCAAAAACCCACGCCTTTTCCCATGTCCATCTTTGAAAATATCGTCTACGGCATGAAACTTAAAGGCATTACCAATAAAACCGAACTCGCCCAGCGCGTGGAGCAGGCCCTGCGCCATGCCGCGCTTTGGGACGAGGTTAAGGACAAACTGAACAGCAGTGCCTATCAACTTTCCGGAGGTCAGCAGCAGCGCCTGGTCATTGCCCGGGCCCTGGCCGTGAATCCGGAAATTCTGCTTTTTGATGAACCCACTTCCGCCCTTGATCCTGTGTCCACCGATAAAATCGAGGAATTGGTCGATATTTTACGCAAAGAAGTGACCATCATCATTGTGACCCACAACATGCAACAAGCCCGCCGCATTTCCGACTGGACCGGCTTTATGATGCTCGGTGAATTGGTGGAGTTCGACACAACGGAAAAGCTGTTTTTGTCGCCTTCCAAAAAGTTAACAGAAGATTATGTGACCGGCCGGTTTGGATAAGCCCGATAAAAGTCTGTGCCGCACATGTGTCGTTTTAAGAATAAAACCATCATCCAGGTTATCCTTTTTGGGAATATCACAACCTGGCATTTTCCGTCTCTGCTTTTTTAGCATAATGTTAAATGTCTGCCCCCCATTAGTGCATATCTTATCGCCCTCAATAAAAGGTATGTTGCCCCCCAAGCGTTGGAACATTATCGGGTTGCAGGGTAAATCATAGCAGGTTATGCCGTTTACGCCAGCGCGCAGTGGTCCGGTGTCAACATTGCATAGTGTTTTTTAAATAGTGACATTCTCAACTTTAGCAAATTTGCTTTCCGGGCCAAAAAGCAGGTTAGTGCAATAAATCCCAGCATGCGCGGGATAAACCTGG
>CAYVTN010000453.1:0-2208 GCA_964454395.1 uncultured bacterium
GGGCCTCGGACCGGGATAAGATGGTGTTGTGTCCCGACGGGTAAGCTTTTCAAGGTGGCCCACCCTTGATTTCAAGGCTTTTATGGCAGGAGCCCAAGGGAATGGGCCCCGGGTTTATTGCGCTAACCTGCTTTTTGGCCCGAAAAAGCAAATTTGCTAAAGTTGAGTACTCAGGTCATTTCGAACATATTGAACGTAGCTAGTTCCTGTTGCGGAAAGGGCATTTTTCTTAAACTACACGCAAGGGTTGTGACCTTGCCCTCGGGCGGCATTGAAGAAAACCGCTTCAGCGCGCGGTTTTTGGTGCAGGCAATGTTTTACCTCGCAGGGCAAAGGCATCCCGGCATGCGCGGGACAAGTTGCCCGTCCCCTGCGAGGCCGTTTTTTCAATGCCGCCCAGAACTTCCCAAAGCCTGCAACACCACTTGCCGTTTGCGGGGCCGCACATCATGATCAATGACAATGATTTGCTGCCAGGTGCCCAGCGTCAGCCCGCCGTCCATCACGGGAATGGTCAAGGACGGTCCGATCAGGCTGGCCCGGAGATGGGAGCCGCCATTATCATCACCCCAGGTTTGGTTGTGCTGCCAGGCTTTTTTCATGGGGATTAATGCTTCCAGTAAACGGGGCAGATCCTGCATCAGGCCGGGTTCCATTTCAATGGTGGTGACAGAAGCCGTGGCACCGGGAACAAACACGGTAAGTTGCCCTTGGACCAGGCCGCTGTCAGCCACAAAAGTCCGAGCCTCCGCCGTGATGTCATGCATCTCGTCGCGGCCTTGGGTGGAAAAACTTATTAGCCGGGCCGTGTTGATCATGCAGCCAGGTGACGTCCTATTCCCATTCAATGGTGGCCGGCGGTTTGGAGGAAATATCCAGCACCACCCGGTTGACACCTTTGACTTCATTGATGATGCGGTTGGAAATGCGCGCCAGCAAGGCCTGGGGTAAATAGGCCCAGTCGGCGGTCATGGCGTCCACGCTGGTGACCATGCGCAGGGCCACCACATTTTCGTAGGTGCGCTCATCGCCCATAACCCCTACTGATTTCACCGGCAGCAGCACGGCAAAGGCCTGCCATAATTGCCGGTAATAACCGGCCTTTTTAATCTCCTCGATCAGAATAACGTCCGCTTTGCGCAGCACTTCCAGGCGCTCCCTGCTAATGTCGCTGATGACGCGAATGGCCAATCCCGGGCCGGGAAAGGGATGGCGCCAGACCATATCTTCCGGCAGGCCCAGCTCCAGGCCCACTTTTCGGACTTCGTCCTTGAATAATTCCCGCAAGGGCTCCACCAGTTCAAAGCGCATGGTCTCCGGCAAGCCGCCCACGTTGTGATGGGACTTGATGGTGGCTGACGGGCCTTTGACGGAAACGCTTTCAATCACGTCCGGATAGATCGTGCCCTGGGCCAGAAAATCAAAGTCCCCCAGTTGTTTGGAATGCTCGTCGAAGATCTCGATGAATTTATTGCCAATCCGTTTTCTTTTTTCCTCCGGATCGTTAATACCCTTGAGCGCTGATAAAAAGTCTTCTTCCGCATCCACCACTTCCAGCTGGATATCATAATTCCCGGTGAACACGTCCACGATTTTTTCTTTTTCACCTGAGCGGAGCAGCCCGTTGTCCACCAGCATGCAGGTCAATTGATCGCCGATGGCTTTGTGCAGGAGCACGGCCGCCACGGCCGAATCCACACCGCCCGATAAGCCGCACAGCACGCGCCCCCGGCCCACCTGCCGCTTGATGCGCTTGACCGTTTCTTCCACAAAGGAGGCCGGGGTCCAGGCGCCGCTGCACCCGCAGACATGGATAACAAAATTTTTAAGAACCTTCATGCCCTCCCGGCTGTGCTCCACCTCGGGGTGGAACTGCAGGCCGTACAGGCGGCGGGCGCCGTCTCCAATGGCCGCATAAGGAGCGTTTACAGTCCGGCCCATCACTGCAAAACCCGGAGGCAGCACTTCAATGCGGTCGCCGTGGCTCATCCAGACTTCACTGTGCTGGTTGAGGCCGTTGAATAAAATGCCGGGCTTGTCGATCTCCAACTCGGCAAACCCGTATTCCCGTTCCGAAGAAGGGGCCACTTGGCCGCCGTTGAGATGGGCAATCAACTGCATGCCGTAACAAATGCCCAATATGGGAATTCGGCTGGAAAAGAGGTCCTTGTTCACCAAAGGCGCATCCTGTCCGTAGACCGAACTGGG
>CAYVTN010000454.1:0-2201 GCA_964454395.1 uncultured bacterium
GGAGATGACCGCATTACGGGTGGAAATATCATCCGGATAGACCGATAAATCCTGCCAGCTGGCCCAAAAGGCGTCCAAGGCATCGCCGATGGAATTGTCCGCCGGTTCATTGATAATCGATTCCACCTGGTTCAAATACTTGACCTTGCCGTCCAGCACTGATTGGCGCGAGGTTTCCTGCTGGATCTGGCGCTCCAGCAGCATATCGCGGGCGCGGCTGATAAAATCCACCTTGACGCCCGTGCCCATCTGAGCGGGCATCTGGAGACGGTTGGCTTCAGGCAGGTTGAATGGATAATTGGTGACCAGCGAGGTCTGCTGCCGCGAATAACCTGGCGTATTGACATTGGCAATGTTATGCGCCGTGGTATGCAGGGCCATCTGCTGGGCCACGAGCGCCGTTTTTCCAAGTTCAATGCCGAAAAAAGTGGAATACATGCAGTCTCTCCCTACATATTCTGATTAACCACGTGATAACAACTGTTCTGCACGCTGATACCGGCGTTATCATAGAGGGCCGACGCCCCACTGGGGGTGACCAGGTAATTGATCAGCCAGGACATGAATTCCCGTGATTGCTGCAGTAGGCGCTGGTTGATCTGGTTGGCCTGCTTCAATTCATCCATGCCCTGTTTGAGGCGGACCACCTGAAAGCGGTAATCATTGCTCCAGGCCGGAGGCACGTGAGCCTGCAGGGCCGCGGCCGTGAGCTGTTGTGGTGCCAGCCGGAACTGGGTGCCCAGGGAGCTCACCAAGGCCAGCCGTTCCTGTTCCAGGTCTTCAAATGCCTTCATTTCCTGCTCCTGGTCTATGACCACCCGGCCGATGGTTTCCACTTTTTCAGCGATGATGGCTTGGTGCAGGTCCTTGGCAATAGTGATCAAACGATGGACTTTGGCGGTAAGCTTATCCATGACATTCATTAATTGCTTCCAGCTCAATTCCATGGGTGTGTCCTCTCTTTAAAATAATTCCCTGATCATGCCTTTCAAAATCCTGTTGCTGCTGGGGGCATAACTTCCGGAAACAATTTCTTCCTTCAACTGGTTGACCAGATGGGCGCGGTCAATGGTGGTGGCGCTGATCTTGTCCTTAAGGCGGTTGATGGTCTGCGATTTGGTCATCACATCCAATTTATCCCAATAAGACATCTTGCTATAACTGTTGTCCAGGGACAAGGAATCGCCATAACGTTCATTGAGGGCCTGGTTTAATTCCTTTTCCATCTCCCGCAGGGAAGCGCCCATGGTATCGATCTTGCTGCGCGTTTGGTGCAGTTCCTGGCTTTTTTTCAGCTTCTCCGACAGAGTTTGCAATTCGGCAAGGTAATGGGAGACCTTGTCCTTGATTACTTTTTGCTGTTCCTGCACAGGATTGTCCTGAGCCGGTTTGGAGGCCTCCGGGTTGGGCGTGGCTGCACTGGGCGTGGCGGCCGGTGGTGTGGCCTTGGGCTTGGGCGCAGGCGCCGGGGAGGCCGGGGCAGACTGCTCTGTCTCCTTAGCCGCTGGTTTTTGTTTAATATCGTCCACCTTATCCATCCGGGAGAACTGATTAGATGAGGGCGGCAATCCTTCAATACTCATGGTTTTCTCCCCCTTTCGATGGTATTTGTCTTCAATCTAGGTTTCGTTCCCCCAGGTTAAAAACTTTAACTATTTTTTAAGGCCAGCCATTATTTTTTTATCATGGTGTCCTTAACAATATCCCCTATTTTCAAATTATTTTCCCTGGCCAGCTCATTGGATAATTGCTGCACCATCATGGTCCAGGCCCAATCCTCCTGGGTGCTGTTCATTTTATCCTTATTTAAATTGGCCGCACTTTCATGCATGCCCGATAAAATGAGGTTGTAAAAGAGTGCTTCAAACTGTTGCCCCACTTTTTGGGGATCATTTGCAGCAGAAGGCGATGATAATTGATTGTTTTTGTTCATTTGTGATGCAATTACCGGCATTAATGCACTAATATCCATCTCTTTTATCCTCAATACTGGTAGAGACGCCATGCAGGGCGTCTCTACACCTGTTTTTGGCATGGATGCTAATTTTAACTCTTTTAATCCATTATTTTTCTGTGCACCGTCACCCGTCGATGACGGTGCACAGGTCCCCCCCCAGGGACTGGAAAAGCGCTTTGGCCGGCACCGCTATCTGGCCAAGATGCTGGCATGCAAAGCGCCTACCGTTCGTAAGTTCTGTAAA
>CAYVTN010000455.1:0-2187 GCA_964454395.1 uncultured bacterium
TTGTTGGATATAGTGATTATGTTGCCCCTAACTGCCTTGGCATTTTGGGGATCAAGCCGCAGCACTTGTTGAAATGCCGCGATGGCTTCATCAAGTTTCCCCTGCCGGTAATAGACCAGCCCCAATGACTGGTAGGCCTCGGCGTCCCGCGGCTGAGCCGTGGTTAATTGCTGATATTGAAAGGCGGCCTTGTCGTCTTCGCCCTGGTCACTGTATAATTTCGCCAATGCCGTCCTGATCGCCACCTGATTGGGATCAAGCTGCAATGCTTTTTGCCACAGTTCATAGGCATCGGATACCTTGCCCTGCTGGCGGTAGACTTGGCCTTTTTCATAATAAGCCTGAACCAATTGCTTTTTGACTTCGGGACTGCTCTTGTCCAGACTCCAGGCCTTTTCCCAAGCATTTAAAGCTTCATCGGGCATGCCTTTTTTTTCAAAGGCCAGGGCCAAGCCGATCTGAACATCCGCCCGTTGCGGCTCCTGTTCTGCCGCACGATAATAGGCGGCGATGGCATCGTCATAGCGGCCGTTTTGATAGTACGCTTGGCCGTCTCCATAATAATGGCCCAGACTGGCACAGCCCGCTGCCAGAACAATCAACATACCAAGGACCAAGGGCTTTGAAATCGTCACCTTACCTCCGGAACAGGACCATGCCATGGTGGTTTGCCCACGGGCGTGATCAGGCCTTAATATAGTGTAAGCCACTACGTTAGCAAATCCCTATTTGCTTGTCAAGAAATGCGCTGGCAACACCTTCCGGCTGCGGCTTAAACAGCGGCACCTGCTGTTTTCAAAAAAAACTTTATAAAATTAGACAACCCTTTCAATCATTGTTAAAATAAATGGCCGTACGGCAAGCCGCCCGTCCGTATGTTTTAAACCGCAATTTTTTCCTCACGCCGGCATCCCTGCCTTTTTGTCAGGCCATGGAAACTGGGGTCCATAATGTACAAAAAAAGGGGGGCATACTGTTTCAAGCGCAAAGGGACAGCAACTTATTCAGAAAAAGGGTGCATCATGAAAAAAAACATGAATGAAGCGGTGATCAGATTTGAAAAGGTACTGGCCAAATTAAAAGAAGGTGCTGAACGCGCCCGCGATGAATTGTCCAATGACGGCGTGGTTTTACGCTTTGAATTTTTATGCGAGTTGCTGTGGGAAACGCTGGGCCTTTTTCTGGAAAAACGCGGTATCACGGTGGAAAGTCCCAAGGAAATCATTGAAGAAGCCGGACGCCTGGGATGGATCAGCGACAAGCAGGCTTTTCTCAACATGCTTGCCGATCGTACCAGCATGTTTCATATGGACAGTGAACACAGCGCCAAACAAATCCTGGAACACATCAAATATGAATACCTCGGCAAGATGGACGACCTATTTGAAGTGCTGAAAACCCAGGCTAAAAGTTAAACCTTTTCCTTGTTTCGGGAAAAAGCAAACAACATTATGACACAATGAGGTTAATTCTGTTTCGGAATAAACTGCATGGAATATTTTTTCGAAAACATGTCTGAGAAAAGTATTTGATATTTGGTATTGCCGGTCATACGTTGGGATGACCCCTATTTTCAACTGAATGAATTTTTGAGGCTATCAAATGCTTAACGCTTCATCTTTTTCAAAAAAAAGTTCTTCAGACTCCGAGCTTATTCTAGGGTTGGTGGGAGCGGTTGGAACTGAATTGAATAAAGTAATGGAAATCATTAACAGAAGATTGGACAAATTCCGCTATTCACACAACATGATCCATATATCTGGAGACATTATCCCACAAATAGTAAATTTATCCGGATTTGAAATGGATACCGAGTATAAACGGATTGATAAAATGATGGATGCCGGCAACCGGGCACGTCAGATGTCCGGAGACAACTCGGTACTGGCTTTGGGTGCAGCCGCCAAAATCTCCTCGGAACGTGAAGAAACTGTTAAGCCCAAAGCCCGGCAAGCATATATTATAAAATCATTAAAACATCCTGAAGAGGTTGAGCGATTACGGGAAATCTATCCTGAAGGATTTTATCTGATTGGAGTCCACTCGGAAGAACAAAAACGGCGTGATTATTTGACAAAGGATATCGGAATGTCTGCTCAGGAAGCCGATTTATTAATCGAAAGAGATGAGGATGAGCATCTCCCTTATGGACAGCAAACAACGGATGTTTTCCACCTGTCGGATTTT
>CAYVTN010000456.1:0-2182 GCA_964454395.1 uncultured bacterium
ATGATATTTCCAAATTTCAACCACTTAGTCCCGCCGGCTTGGAACATATCAAACGGGCTCAGCTTTTTGTACAGAACAGCGGCGTTAAACGGGTCGTTCGCGTGATCAGCAAGCAGAATATCACCTCTAAAATGCAATTCACCCGTATGGGCCGGGCAGCCTATGATAAAGATGCCGATATCGCGGTGTCTTTTGAAGAAGCCGAAGCCATCCTGGATATGGACATGTGAAAAAAGATTAACTAAAGCGGCCACACCGGAATAAATAAATTGGCTCATGGCAGAGGTGGATGCAATACGAACCGGTGTCTGTACGAACCGGTGTCAGCCACCGAAACGCTAATCAGGTTATCAACGCGTCCAAAAATAAATCCCTTTAATGATCCTATTACCACCGGGTCCAATTTACTTTTATCAAAACAGGTTTGATAGGTCGGCAGTGGTTTGGACGGTTTGCCAATGGGAACAAAAGTGACAGGTTCAATAGTATCCGGCAGGTGGAAAAGCTTTTTAATTTCCATCCGCTTGACTGGAAAAAACTCGGTCCAAACAGCGCCCAATCCTTTGCCATGAGCCGCCAATAAAATATTTTGAATTGCAGCACAACAATTGCCAAAGAGCAGTGAAAAGGTTGGTCTTTTTTTCCGACGCCCGCCTTCCTGTGATTAGTATCTTTGGCCAGATACCCGATCGGATGCCGGCAAAAGCACTGAAAAAAAATGGGCCATTTATTTATATTGATTTGGAACCAATTTTGGATGTAAATCATATTATTAACATCGGAGCACTCGGGGCTAATAGGGAATGGCGGGTGCAGCTGTTTAAAAAATCTGTTCAGGAGGGTGCCAATGAAACGATGGGGATTAATACTTCTAGGCGGTTTCTTTTTACTCGCCGGGTGCATGGTGGTGGTTCGCGACGTACCACGCGACAATGAGGTTGTGACCCCGGGAGGGCCTGTGTACGCGCCTGGTGATAAGCGCGTTTACGGGTATTTGGCCAACCAAGCCCAGCATGATGCCATGGTGGGCGATGACAGCAATGCTGAGATTCAGTCCCAGGCCGCGAACTCGGAGCAGGAGGGCGAAGACCAGCCGGAAGCCGAACCCTCGGCTGATGATGTTTGGGTTGATGCTGTGGCTATAGCCAACGAGGTGGTTATTCCCGGTTTTTGGCGTCCCCACGTCAAAGCGGGGTTTGTATGGCGCAATGGTTTTTGGGATAAGCGCGGCGATTGGATTCCCGGCTATTGGGAACCTGTCAAAATGGCTTATCGCGATAAAGTATGGGTGCCCGGCTTCTGGATTAATGGCATTTGGGTGGCAGGGCATTGGCGTGTCAAAATGCGGGCAGGCTATATTTGGATTCCCGGCCATTGGAACCGGCAGGGGGTTTGGATTCAGGGTTATTGGCAGCCTTTGAAAGCCAGAGCAGGATATGTCTGGGTTGGGGGTTATTGGAATGCCCAGGGCCATTGGGTGGCAGGCCGGTGGCGTCCGAAAGCCCGCAAAGGCTATATCTGGATAGGCGGGCATTTTGACCGCCTGGGACTATGGATTTCAGGGGGATGGCAGCGGGCCAAAAAAGGGTATGAATGGGTGCCCGGCTATTGGGGTCGTCAAAACCGTTGGATTCCAGGCCAATGGCGGGAACAGGAACGGCAAGGCTATTACTGGCAGCAAGGAGGGTGGAGCAAGAATGGCCATTGGCTGCCCGGCCACTGGAACAAGGGCAAACGTGCCTACAAAGCGCTTCCCCCGCGACAAGGTAACAAATCGGCCAAGCCTGCTCCCCAACGCGGCCGACAACATGAACAAACAAGCCGGGCCCAAAAATTATTGCGACAAACACAAGAGAAAAAAAGGCCCTCCCGGGCACAACAACTGCTGGAAAACAACAATCGCAGACAGGAGCCGCAATCGCCGGCAAAACATAAGACCAGGGCGCAAAAAGTATTGGAACAAAAACAGCAGGGCAATACACATTCACGGGCCAGTCAAATGCTCGAAAACAAACTGGAGCAAAGTCAAACAACGGTTCGTCAATTAAAATCACGGGATCAACAAGCCCCGAAGCGGAAACTCGAGAAAGAGGATGACAACGACTCCGAACAGGAGACCGCGCCGGTTAAACATCAGTTAAGAAAAGGGCGGCCGGACACCAGCCCATCTGATCAGGAAGAC
>CAYVTN010000457.1:0-2174 GCA_964454395.1 uncultured bacterium
AAAAATGAGACGATTATCGCGGCGCATGGTCAAGATCGTGGCGTTGTTCAATGCTCTATCGATGGTGCTGCCTCACCTGTCATGGTCCTTTGCCGCCATGCCTCCGGGCGGGATTCAGGCCCCGGTCATTCAGGGAACACCGTTCAAGATTCCACCCTCGCTGGCGCGCATTACCGCCGTGCACCAAGGTCAAGGGCCAACCACCATTATTCACATTGCCGACCTGCATTGCAATTATGAAGTTCAGCAGCATATCAGCCAAGTGCTGGACTATTTGAAAGCCAGGCAGCACTTATCCCTGGTGATGGTGGAAGGCGCCTCCCAGGCGATTGATGTGGGTAAATTGGCCACCTTTCCCGATCAGAAAGCCAAACAATTGGTTGGCCGCTATCTGATGCGCGAGGGTAAGATTACGGGTGCCGAATACAGCACCGCCATGGGGTCATCGCCCCTGGTGCTGAAAGGAGTGGAAGACCAGACACTTTATGATCAAAGCCAGGCGGCGTTGAAGGGCTTTTTTAATTATGAGTCCCAGGGTCTGGTGAAAGACCTGATTGACCAATTGGAACAGCTCAAACCCGCCCTTTACTCTCCTGAGCTTTCAATATTTGACCAAGGCCGGAAAAATTACCAAAAGGGCAATGCCAGTCTCAGGCAATATGCTTCCTTTCTGGTTCAGGCGGCACGCCGGCAGGGGATGGACTTGCAGAACTTCCCCAAGATTGCGACCTATCTCAAAAGCAGCGACAGTACCTTGACGGGGCACGATCCTGAAGCTGTCTCGGCCGCCATGGACCGCCTTGATCAAGTCCTGCGCAGCCGGCTGTACCAAAATGAGAAAGCAGCTCAATTGGACCAAATCCTTGCCAGGGCCCGGCTCCTGGAGCGGCTGCTTAATATTTCCCTGACCCCGCAGGAGTGGCAAGCCTTCTGCCTCCACCCCGGGCTTTATACAGCCCAATCCTTTGAAGCTTTCCTGCAGAGCCATCAAGCCCGGGACATCATGGAGCCTATGGGTTGGATCAAGCTGTGGGATTATATAGACCAGGCCAGGACTTTTTACGAACTGGCTGACAAGCGCAGTCATGCCTTGGCGGCCAATGCCATTGCTGCCCTAAAACAAAACCCCGTACCCGTGGCGGTCCTGATCACCGGAGGTTTTCACAGGAATGACATTCTGCAGGACTTAAAAGCCGGGGGCATGAATTATATTGCCTTGAAGCCCCAAATGACCAAGATGGATATGGTCAATCCTTATTTTCAATTGCTTACCGGAAAGATGAGCCCCCTGGAACAATTGTTGGCTCAAAATCAGATCCATTATGCCTTGCCGACTAATTTTCCTCAGCTCAGCCAAAGCGCCTCCAAAACCTTGTCCAGCCTGGCCCGGCCTGTGCGGGGCATGATGCGCTCATTGGTGCTGCTGCTTAAGGGTGTTTGGGCTTTTGATCAGCTTGAAACCGGACATAGCCTGGGACGTTTAGCTGCTGCCGCCCAGGCCTTGCAGGCAGCCTATCCTGAAGAGGGCGTGCAATTGGATTGCGCCAATGCCCGCCGTGATCCTAACAGCAGCGCCATAATCATTCCGGTTCTCCAGGACGGCCGTCTCTTGGATTTAAAGGCAATCCTCAGGCGCAGCCTTCAGAGGAAAACGCCTAACCTGGGCATCATGCCTTTGCCCGGCCATTGGGAGCTGGTCATCTGCCGGGAAAATCAAGTGGCTGACAATCTTCCTGCCATGGACGAGGGCATGCAAGCGGGCTTCATGGCGCGGAACCCGTGGCCATCATGGACCTCCTGGGGTGTGGTAAAGCGGTTGCCCGGCCAGGCTTACACATTGACAAGGCGCGGCCTTCAGGCCGTACGGGCGGCCGTGGGCCAGGTTTGGGCGCTTGCCCTGAAACAGACCGGCCGGGCCGTTGTGGTGGTACCTGTCATTGGAGCAGGACTTTGGGCTGCCGCTGTTTTGGGCCATCCCGGGACCATGAATATTCTGAGCCACACCCTGCTGACGCCCGTCGTCAACGGTGCGCTCTGGGTTTACCATTTGGCGGCCATGGAGAGCCAACGCGGGCTGCTTATGCTGCTGGGGCAGTATCCCACGCCGGCTGCTCTGACTTTGATAATCACGGCTTTGGTGTTGGCTGGTTTGACCTTAGCCAAGCAGTGGGGCC
>CAYVTN010000458.1:0-2165 GCA_964454395.1 uncultured bacterium
GGCTTCGTCCTTTTGCCAATAATCAATGGCATCGGTGGGGCAGGCTTTGGCGCACAGGCCGCAGAGGGTGCAGTGCTCCATGTCGATCATGGCCAACTGGGGCATGGCATTGGTAAAAGGGATGTAGGCCGCCCTGCGCGCGCCCAGGGAACCTTCAAATTCATCGCGCACATCCACCGGGCAGGCATATTCGCAGAGCCTGCAGCTGATGCACTTATCCTGGTCCACATAACGGGCTTTTTTGGTGATATCCAATTGAAAACGGCCGGCGTCTCTTTTTACGGCCAATACATCACTATAAGTCCAATAGGTGATATTCTCATGATGGGCCACAGCCGCCATTTTGGGTGTGGTGATGCAACTGGAGCAATCGAGGGTGGGAAACACTTTGCTCAGGCCGATCATCTTGCCGCCGATACTGGGCTGTTTTTCCACTACTAAAACCTTGAAGCCCTGATCCGCCAAATCCAGCGCGCTTTGCATTCCGGCAATGCCGCCGCCGACGACCGCCGCATCATAGAAGGGTGAAGCCTGTTCCGTCATGACTTGCTGTTATCCTTTCCTGTCAAAGCTTCGCGGTGTATCTGCTCCAGCGTGTCTTCCATCATTTTGATCTCATTGAGAAATGCCTTGATGCAGACCGTGCAAATGGAGGTAAGCCGTAAACGTCGTATATCCAAGCCGCGGGCTTTCATGTTCATCGTGACTTTGTCAATGCGTTTGGCCAGCCGTTCGTAGGCCCCGGTATAGGGGCACTCATGCCCCCCGGACATGAGAATGATGGCTGCCGCGCCTTTTTCAAAACACTGAAAATAAAATTCTTCGGGAAACAGCACGGGCGACGGAACGCGGATGATATAGGCGTTTTCCGAATATTGCTGATGGGCTTGGCCGGTGGCATTGGCCCCGGGATAGCCGCAGGACTCGGAAGCAAATACGAGTATTTTTTTCCGGTGTAAAAGATCGGTGGTCACGACGGCCAACTTACTTTTTGCGCGTCAGGAAGTGGCGGTCATAATTGTCTACTTCCAAATAGCCCATGTATTCATGGCCCACTTTTTTGGCCCAGGCCGGCAAATCGGAACGGCTGCCTTTGTCATTGGAAATCACTTCCAGGATGCCCCCCACATTGACTTTGCCGATGCCTTTTTTGGCTTCCAGCAAAGGTCCGGGACAAGCTGTTCCCCGTGCATCCACCACGCTATCAGGTTTTACAGTATTTAATTCCATCACCCTTAATCCTCCTTCGGACTTTTTTAGTACCCCTCATGCTAGACCAACCGCAAGATTTGATGACAAACTGTTGGAATGAATGGGGTAAGGCAGGACAACCTTTGGTTGCTTATTAAGATTGATTCTTACTTTACATGATTATTTCAAATTTTTCAATATTTTATTATTGTTTTTCAAAAGCCATCATCCTTTCAAATGATCACTTTTTATATTATTTTTGCTGTTTTATTAACATTCTAGGCTCATTATTCCGATAATTAAACAATAATATGAAATAAAATTTGGCGAAAGGTTGAATATTCTTTATAAATTCAATAACGTCAGGTACAATGTTAATAAGTTTGAAGGGAAAATTATTTTTTTTGTAATTATTTTGATAATATATTCACAAAGAGTAAATTTCTCCGCAGTAAGTTGCGGAACATTAAGGGATCCCACCTCTCCCAAAAGGGTGAGGTAAAGCCGTATCCCCCCCCTGTGGTAAGCCACGGAGGATCGATTAATATAATGAATCCTGGAGGATAAATGGAAATTATTAACAAAATGATCCGTTTTCTCCTGCCCTTTTTCCTTTCGTTGCTTTTTGGTTTTCTTTCACTTTCTCCTGCTTTTGCTTTAATCAAACGTTATGTTATGCCCGGTGGCTGGGATGATAATGCCGGTGATTCAGTACTTACAGCCTACGGCAGTATCACCAAAGCTGTCCAAGCCCTAAGCAGTACCAGCCTGGCTGCTGTCAGCGATGATATTGAAATCTATATTGCCGCCGGCACTTATGCCACTGACAATTTTACCTTTAACAGCCTCAACAACTTTTCCACCATTAGATTTATTGGAGATCCAAGCGCCCAGGTGTTTACAACCCCGGGCGATGTGATCCTTCAATTCAATGCCACCAGTGCGGTCTATGGCGTATTCATTGTCAATCAACA
>CAYVTN010000459.1:0-2160 GCA_964454395.1 uncultured bacterium
TCAAGGCGCGCAGGTGCAACATACCAAACCGGCCGGCCAGGGAAGGGTGAAATCATGCCTCGTGTTTTCCCTCAAGCCCAGAACAACCATGGGCGGGCGCAGGCTTCGGATTAATGCAGATTTAGAGGATTGATCTTAATGACCGATATGAATGCCATGCTGGGAAAATTAAAAAACAAATCCATCCTGGTGGTGATGGGCGGCACGGCTGCGGAAAGGGAAATTTCCCTGCTTACAGGGCAGGCCATGCTCAAAGCCCTGCGGGACCTGCGCCTCAAAGTCACAGGCCTTGATTTTAAAACGCCGCAGGCCTTGATGAAGATTTTAGCCTTCAAACCCCGGCTAGTGGTTAATGCCCTGCATGGCCCGGGCGGAGAAGACGGCCGGTTGCAGGGTTTTTTAGAATGGAATGGCATTCCTTATACTGGTTCAGGCGTGCTGGCTTCAGCGTTGGCCATGGACAAGCACCGGGCCAAGACCATGATGTTGGCGACCGGGCTGCCCACCGCACCCTGGGTGTTGATGGAAAAAAAAACCGGTCCCTGGCCGCGCCATCTGACATGGCCGGTGGTGGTCAAGCCCAATGACCAGGGTTCGGCCATTGGGGTGAGTCTGGTAACCAAGCGTGCCGGGCTCCAGCCGGCGCTGGATCAGGCCCTGTGCTTTGGCCATGAAGTAATGGTGGAAAAATACATCAAAGGCCGAGAGATCTCCATTGGCCTATTGCAGGGCCGGGCCCTGCCTGTGATTGAGATTGTGCCCAAAAAAACTTTTTATGATTATGAGGCCAAATACGTGGCCGGTATGTCGGAGCATATTATTCCGGCCCGCTTATCCGCAGCCAAGACCAAAGAAGTACAGGCGCTGGCCGAACGCACGGCTCAAGTGTTTGGTTGCAAAGGCACGCCGCGTATTGATATGATTGTGGCGTCCAATGGCAAGGTGTTTATTCTGGAAGTCAATACCCTGCCGGGCATGACCGCCACCAGTCTGTTGCCCGAAGCGGCTTCCAAGGCAGGCATCCGCTTTGATGAGCTTATGCTGCGCCTGATTATGGATGCTCTTGAGCAACGGCGATGAGCATGGTTTACGGATGGCGCTATGCCCACGAGGCCCAGGTCAGCGCCGGAAAAAAAAAGAACGTGCGGAAGAATGTGTATGTCCGCCGGCAGCGCGCCGGCAGCAGCCCTGCGGCGGCCAAATCCGCGGCCGATCGCAGCTCGGTGCGCCAGCATTACCAGGCTCAGAAAATGGCGCCTCCGACCATGGGGGTATTGAATAAAAGCGGACGTTATGTGGTGGCTTTGCTGCTTGTGCTTATTACCCTGGCTGTTGTGGGCAAGGAACCGCTTTTAAAGGCCGGGACATGGGACAAAATAACTGCTTGGCTGAAGCATCCGCCGGCTGTTGACAAGGCCCGCCAAGCCGGAAAACCGGCTCAGCAGGCACCAAGGCCCCAGGCGCCGGGTGCAGCCTCCGGCCGTATGGAATCAGCAAACGAGCTGCATCCAGTGGCCAGGGAAAGGGCCAAACCCTTGGCCCTGATCGCCGACCAGGGCCTGTTTCTGCTGGATGTCAAAGGCCAGATATGGCCTTTGGACCACGGCCAGGCAGTGGATATTTTGCCGGTGGTCACAGGCATACGTCTCAAGGAAATACCGGGGCCCATGGGTATTATGCTCTCCGGTAAGGTGGATACGGCAATGGTACGGACCGTCATGGCCCAACCATTCAGCGATCAACTGTCGGAGTTGCATTTCAACAACCACGATTTGATTTTATATACACGGGACGGCATCAAGATAAAAATTGATCCCAGCCGCCATTTGCCAAGGGATCTGATACGGTTACAAGCCGTGTTGGGTGCTATTCGGACGAAGGCGCAGAAAATTGCATCCATTGATATGCGTTGTGACCAACAACTGGTGGTACGGCCGGTTGGCCGGAGGTGAGCAGCATGACAAAAGACCAGCATGACAATCTTATTGTAGGCCTGGACTTGGGAACCACCAAGATTTGCGCGGTGATCGCCGAGGTGCTGGAGAGCGGCACCATCAATATTATTGGCATGGGCCTGCAGCCTTCACGAGGATTGCGCAAGGGCGTGGTGGTTAATATCGAGAATACTATTGAATCAGTGAAAACCGCGGGGGCCGATGC
>CAYVTN010000460.1:0-2154 GCA_964454395.1 uncultured bacterium
ATGAATGTGAATAATTTTACCATTAAGACACAGGAAGCCATCCAAAAAGCCATGATCCGTCTTGACCCGGACAGTGTGGCTGATTTTGAAGCAGAATTGCAAGCTTTGCCTGATAAACAAAGCGGGGAAACTGCCGAGATCAAATCCCTCAAACAAGCCGTTGAACAGAATCCCAAAGACCAGGAAAGCCTGAAAAAACTGGCCCAATTAATGGAAAAACAGCAGCTGATGGGAGAAGCAGCCAGATATTACCTCGCCCTGGGCAATTTTCTTTATAGTTCCAAAGCCTTTGATCAGGCCATCGCCTTATTTCAACATATCCTTAAAATTAAACCGACCTTTATTCATGCCCATATCGCCCTGGCGGAAACGTTTGCCAAACAAGGTTCAGATTCTGATGCCAAGAAAGAATATTTATACGCCTCGGAACAACTCATCAGAAATGGTGATTTGGAAAGAGGCAAAGCTTTTGCCCAAAAAGCCATCCAATTGAAAAGTATTGAAGCCCATTACTACCTGGGCTTGGTGTTTTTGCAGGAAAGGAATGCAGCGGAGGCCATTCAGGAGTTTGAAACCCTGCTTAAATTCAAGGTCAATCATCAGGGCGGGTTGACCTTTTTGGCGCAATTGTACCAGCAGGCCAATCAGGTGACAGAGGCGATGGGGCTCTACGAGCGCCTGCTTAAAGTGGATAATAAAAATGCCGAGCTTTTGGAAACCTGGGCCGAGGCTGCCAAAATCCAGGGAGACACCACCACGGCTTATGAAAAATTTTCACAAGCGATGGATATTTTTGCAGGTCTGGAATTGTGGGAAAACGCGGCCTTGTGCGCCATCCGGGCCCTGGCCCTGAACAACGGCAATCAGGAACTGTATCTCAAATGGGCCGATGCCTCTTATAATGCCGGCTTGGAAGATCAGGCCGCGGAAGCCTGCCTGGCCCTGGCCGGGGTGCTCGAGTCCATGGGCAAAACCAACGAAGCTGAACAAATGCGGGCCAAGGCCAGAGAGCTCACAGGCGGTCCTGTTGCACAACAACCATCCCCTGCGCCTGCGGCGACAGTGCAGCAAGAAGCGCCGCCGCCCATGCCGATGGAAGAAGAGCCGCCGCCGGCCCCTCTGTTGGAACCGGAACCAGCCCCGGCGCCGGTTGATAGTGAAACCAACATGCAGATGATGATGAACATTGCCGATACTTATATCCAGCAAGGATCTCTGGATGAGGCCATTGAGATTTATCAGAAAATATTGAAAACAGATCCCCAGAATGAAACCGTTAAAAGTGCCTTAACGCGGGTGTATGCCATGTTTGCCGGGATTAATCCGGAAACCGCCGTGGCGCGCAAGAGCGGCCGTCAGGATACGGAAATTGATGACCAGCAGGTGCAGCGGGAAGCGCGGGAAAAAGCCCAGCACGAGGCCAAGATAAGGTCCCAGCGGCTGTCCGACGATGAACCTGCTGTTACCATGAAAAACGAGAATCCCAAAGCCGGCAACTTTCAAGCCTTGGGCCATGATAAAGAAGATGAAATCGCGGGGGACAGCCAGGATGAATTCATGACGGTTACCGTGGCCGAGATTTATACCAAGCAAGGCCTGCTCAATGAGGCCATGAAAATTTATCAAAAAATTCTTGAAATTGAGCCGGGCAACAAAGAAGCGAAGTTGAAAAAAGAAGAGTTAGAAAGTAAAATGACCGAACAGGAGCGGGTGCGCAAGCAATCGGAAGCCGCCCTGCAAGAAAAAGAGGCCGCCGATAAAAAGGCTGCGGAAGCCAAGGCTGCGGCTGAGAAGAAAGCCTTGGAGGAACAAGCCGCAGCCGAACGGAAAGCCAAGGCGGAAGCAGAAGCGCCCCCTGCCAAGCAGGATAAAGCCGGCAAGCCCGGTTCGGGTAAATCGCCCGGCGATGACCAGGACCCACCCCCCAGGCGGCGGGGCCGCGTATCCTATGTATAAGCAATGTAAGGAGGTTTTACCTTGAGTTACGAAGCCTTTTTTGGGCTACATGAACAACCCTTTTCCAATGCGCCTGAATCGAGGTTTTTTTATGAGAGCCGTCAGCACTCGGAAGCCTTGGTCCGTTTAATGCATTGCATCAGCACCATGAAAGGCTTGGCCGTGATGGTGGGGGAAATCGGCTGCGGTAAAACCCTC
>CAYVTN010000461.1:0-2149 GCA_964454395.1 uncultured bacterium
GTCAGCTTATTCATAGCCCCCTCGCTTGTCCGCGTTGAAACCAAGCATCGAATTTAATTCATCCTCTTGCCGGCGCATGGGTGACGTTCACCGCCAGCACCCCGTCATAATAAAGGCAGCGGAAACGGCATCGACCACTCCCGCTGCCCTGGCTTACGGATAAACTCCAATTTATTTCGCGATCAGTTTCAGCAAATCCACAACCCGGTTGGAGTAGCCCCATTCATTATCATACCAGGCCATGACTTTGACCAGATCGTTGATCACGTATGTGGAAGCAGCATCCACGATGGAGGATGCGGAATTGCCGTTATAATCACGGGAAACCAGCTTTTCTTCGGAATACTTTAAGTAAGGATTGGAGGCGGCGGCTTCCTTCAGGAAGGCGTTGACCTCCTCTTTGGTGGTGGTTTTTTCAACCTTGACCACGAGGTCCACCAGGGAAACATTGGGGGTGGGCACGCGAATGGCCAGACCGTCCAATTTCCCTTTCAACTCCGGGATGACCAAGGCAATGGCCTTGGCCGCGCCGGTGGTGGTGGGGATGATGGACATGGCCGCGGCCCGGGCCCGGCGCAGGTCCTTGTGCGGGGCATCCAGAATAACCTGGTCATTGGTGTAGGAGTGGATGGTCGTCATCATGCCCGAAACAATGCCCAGCTTTTCTTTCAAAACTTTGGCCACCGGGGCCAGGCAGTTGGTGGTGCAGGAGGCGTTGGACACAATATGATGTTTGCTGCTGTCATATTGGTCGTCGTTGACGCCCATGACAATGGTGATGTCTTCATTTTTCGCCGGGGCGCTGATGACGACCTTTTTGGCGCCGGCGGTGATATGGGCTTTGGCTTTGGTGGCATCGGTGAAGCGTCCGGTGGATTCCACCACCACTTCGGCACCCAGCGTACCCCAGGGCAGTTTCTCCGGATCTCTTTCCGCAATCACCTTGATGCTTTTACCGTCGATGATGATCTCGCCCTCGCCGGCTTTGACTTCACCGGGATAGGTTCCGAAAACGGAGTCATATTTAAACAAATGGGCCAAAGTGGCCGCATCGGTCAAATCGTTGACAGCCAGCACGTCCACATCTGCTTTACTGGTTAAAATAGCCCTCATCACCCCCCGGCCGATACGCCCGAATCCGTTAATGCCCGTTTTAATGCTCATTGTTATATATCCTCCTTTTGATTTCCTGGTGTTTATTGTTTTACTCAACTTTATCAAAGCAGAGTTATTTTAAATAAACGGCGGGTATTTTGTCACATACCGAATTATTCGTCAATCACTTTTTGGATTTCAGCACGGTTTTTTCAGGAAAAAAACAAATTTTCCAAAGTTGAGAACATTAAATCCATTTTCTCTTTTTCAGGAAGATAATCATTCCCGAGATGGCCACCACCAGAAGCCCCAGCACAAACAAATAACCCTTAATGCCCCAGGTAAATTCCGGCATTTTGACATTCATGCCGTAAAAACTGGTGATCAGGGTCATGGGCATCATGATGGTGGTAATAATGGTGAGTGTTTTCATAATGGCATTCATACGGTGCGAGACCATGGACAAATAGGCGTCCATGGTGGAATTGAGAATATCCCGGTAGGTATCGAGCAGATTGCTGACCCGTTCGATATGGTCGTAAACATCGCGGAAATAGGCGCCCAGGGAACGCTTGATCAAAGGGTTATTGGCCCGTCCCAATATGCCCACAATCCGCCGTTGGGGCACAATGAAATTGCGCATGGTCAGGATGCTTTTTTTTAAATCCACAATAGTTTCCAGAAGTTTTTCATCGGCGTTGGCCAGGACCTGATCTTCCACATTTTCCACGTCGTTTTCCAACTGATCCATCACCGGAAAATAACCGTCCACCACATTGTCAATGATGGCATGCAGTAAAAATCCCGGCCCCTGCTGCATGGATTGCAATTTGTTGTTCAAACACATCTGAAACAAGCGGGAAACCGACGGGAGAGGATCGGAGTGGATGGTCAGGACATAATTTTTTCCCAGAAAAATATTGACTTCCTTGGCCTTGATTTCCTGGTCTTTCTTGGGAGGATAGCTCATCTCATGGACAACCACAAACAGGTAATCCGTATAGTCGTCGATTTTGGGCTGATTTTGGGGGAAAATAGCGTCTTCGATGGCCAG
>CAYVTN010000462.1:0-2135 GCA_964454395.1 uncultured bacterium
CTTGATTTCGGCAATGGCGTAGGGGTGTGGGAGGAAGCGGTCAGGCCCGATATCACGGACCTGGCCAAGGTGAGCGCCAATTGTGCCATGACCGCGCTCTTTGACGGCACCTTGTCCCAGGAGCAGGAACTCTACTGCTACCAGGCCGTGCCGGAAAATCATATCCACCGCCAGCGGGGCGAGGAAAAGCTGGCCATTGGCAAGATCTCCGTCCGTTCCCTGATCACCCTGGAGGAGGAGGATCTGGTCTATGTGGTGCTGCACATGGGCGGCCATTACCTGGCCGGCGGGGTGCGCAGCTTCATCAACGACGCGGCCTTTGATCTCATGAAAAAAGAAATTGACCAGGCTTTTGAAAAAGGAGACATCCCGGGCAGCATGCAGCTCATGGTAGAGCATTGCGGGAAACACAATTATTCCCTATGGCATTTGTTCAAAGACGAGCAGCGCCGGATTTTTAATTATATCCTCAACACGGCTATGGAGGAAACAGAGGCCTATTACCGCCGAATTTACATTCATCATTATCCCATTATCCGGCTCATGAGCAAATCCAAGGTGCCGTTGCCTAATATTCTTTCGACCACTGTGGAGTTTGTGCTCAACACCGATTTTGCCACGATTTTAGAGGATGACAACTTTGAACTGGAACAGTTGCGCCACCAGGTACACGAGATGAAAAAGTGGGATTTCCGCCGCGACAAGACCAACCTGAATTTTGTGGCCAGCAAGGCTGTGCGTAAAATGATGGAAGGGTTCCAGAAGCAGGTGACGGACATCAAGCTTCTTAAACGGGTGGAAGGCGCCCTGGAATTGTTGGGCGAGCTCAACCTTGATCTGGACTTGTGGGAAGCCCAGAATATTTACTATGCTTTGCTGAAACAGTATTATCTGCAATTCAAACGGGCCGGCCTGGACAAAAACCAAACCGCGCAGAAATGGCTCAATTATTTTGAGCGGCTGGGCCGTTGGCTCAACGTGGAGTACGAACCGCCGCAATAAACAGCCGCGGTAAATTTCCCAAAGTTGAAATAAGGTAACTACTCAGGTCTCTTTCGTATCCAAGGGGCGCTATCTGCGCTCAATAGGTTCGAAATGACCTGGGTAGTTACGAAATAAGAAAGGATCCCTTTAATGGCAACGACCATCATTCTAAGCGCCTATGTGCTGATCACTCTCCTGGAACACGGGCTCGACTGGCTTAACATACGGCATCTGAAAAAAAATGGCGGCCAGGTGCCGCCGCCCTTTCAGGGCTTGATCGACCAAACACTGCTTAGCCGGACCAGTGCCTATACCGTCGAAAAATCCAGGCTGGGCTTCTGGACGTCCTTGACCGGCCAGGTGGCGGTGCTTTTGTTCTTTTTCGGTCCTTGGCTGAACCAGTACAATGGCTGGGTATTGGGGCTGGGCTTTTCCTATATTGTTGGCGCGCTGATCTTTTTTATGCTGCTCGTTTATGCCCAGACCATTCTGGGGTTGCCCTTCAGTCTGGTGCAAACCTTCAAGCTGGAAAAAAAATACGGCTTCAATACCACCACGCCCGGATTATGGATCATGGACCTGATTAAATCCCTGCTGTTGTCCACTGTTCTGCTGGGCCTTCTCATTGCCGTCAGTTTTTGGATCATCCGTGCTTTTCCCCAGGCTTGGTGGTTGTTGGTCTGGGGCTTTTTCCTGGCCTTCAGCCTGCTGTTCATGGTGATTGCGCCTTATGTGTTCGAACCCTTATTCAATAAATACACGCCTCTGGAGGACGGGCCTTTGGCGGAGCGCATCAAGCAGACCGCTCAAAAAGCCGGCGTGCATGTGAGCCGCATCTTTAAAATGGATGCTTCCAAAAGGAGCCGCCACAGCAACGCCTATTTTACGGGCATTGGCAAGGTTAAACGGATTGTGCTTTTTGACACCCTGCTGAATCAAATGAACGAGGACGAAGTGGTGGCCGTGCTGGCCCATGAATTGGGGCATTGGAAAAAGAAGCATGTGATCAAGCGGCTGATGCTCACCGAAACCGCGGCCTTCATCGGCGCCTATGCGGCTTATAACCTCACCCAATCACCGTTGCTGCTGTCTTGGTTTCATATCAGCGTTGACAGCATGATGGTTAAATTGCTGCTTTTGCTGTTTTTGGG
>CAYVTN010000463.1:0-2134 GCA_964454395.1 uncultured bacterium
GAACGTACGGGAAACCTGGATATTGTCACTATGGCGCTCAATCTGTTCAGCCAGGGCGTGGACCCCGAGCTGGATTTCACCGACCTTCCAAAAATCGGCGCGCTTTATGAAAAGGTGACCAAGCTAAAAATTCCGGAACGCCAGCCCTACGCGGGCGAGCTGGTTTATACCGCGTTTTCCGGCTCCCACCAGGATGCGATTTCCAAAGGCATGGCCGCACTCAGCCAGTCCAAGGAAAACCTCTGGGCTGTGCCCTACCTGCCCATTGATCCCAAGGATGTGGGCCGCGATTATGAAGCCATCATCCGCATCAACAGCCAGTCCGGCAAAGGCGGGGTGGCCTATATCCTGGAAAAAGGCTTTGGCTACCAGCTGCCCAAAGGCATGCATCCGGAATTCGGCCGCATCATTCAGGACATCACCGACCGGACCTGCAAGGAATTAACGGCCGACGAGATTCTGGCAACCTTTAAATCCACCTATCTCGATCAGGCTGAGCAGTGGCAGCTGATCGATTGGGACGTGCATACCCTCTCGCCCAAGGCCGATGCCTCCTCCGCGCAAACCCAGGTACAGGTACAGCTGAAAATAGACCATGAAGTCAAAACTATGGATGCCAAAGGCAACGGCCCGGTGGACGCCTTTATCAAAGGATTGCAGCACGCCGGCTATCCCAATATCGAGGTCTCCGATTACGCGGAACATGCCCTGAGCGAAGGCTCGGAAGCCAAGGCCGTTTGTTATGTGCAGATTAAAACCGGTCAAGGCACGGCTTATGGCGTGGGCGAAGACAGCAACATCGCCCTGGCGCCCATCAAAGCCGTGCTTTCCGCCATCAGCCGGCTGGGCTGATTCGTAAAAAACGTCCGGGGGCTCAACAACTTGTCTCGCCCATGCGGGATATTGAGCCCCTGCGGGGCAGCCGCTCCAGCAATATCACATCCTCAAATTTCTCCCGCTCGGGTGTTTCGCTGTCAGGAGCAATGTCAGGACCGCAGACGTATTCAAAGCCCTGGCGGGCGAGGAGCTCAATGGCGAATTTTTCGATGGCCGATTCGGTGAGTTTATTTTCCACTTTTATCATCCAGTTTTTTAATCATCCTGTCAAAATCCGATTCAAACAATCGATCTTGAACAATACGGTATTTTTCAAATTCACTTTCAGCATGCGCTTTGGCAATTTCCGCGGTTACTTTTCCCGGATCTTGAAGCACTTCCCTATCCCAGAGCTTCAAAAATCCACTTAAGCGCTCTTCCCAGTCCGCCATGGTCATTGGAATATGACGCATAGTCTGAACTTCTGCCATATCCAGATAGGCAGAAACAATCCGTTCCATTTGCTCAAGCTCGAACTCGGAAAGGTAGTTCTTGGCAATGGAAACATCATATTTGTGAATTTTCCCTTCGGGTGCACCTTCCCAACTGGTTAACCCCATTTTTTCTTTCTTGTGATCCGCCCGGTCTAAAATAACTTCAGCTGCAGTATTCCCGTGGATAGCATAATGCATCTTGTTTTGAATAGCCCCAAAAAATCGCTTTGTCGCTGCAGCGGACGGATCATAGTCCAGCGCCGTTGCATATATATCCGTAATTTTCTGGTAGAATTTGCGCTCGGAAAGCCGGATTTCCCTGACTTTTTCCAGTTGGCGTTCAAAAAACTCATCTGTTAGGATACTGCCGCCGTGTTTAAGACGTTCAACATCCATGGTCCAGCCTTGAATCGTATAATCCTTCACAATTCGATTTGCCCATTTTCGGAACTGCACAGCACGTTCATTTTCGATTTTAAAGCCAACAGCAATAATAGCCTGTAAATTGTAATGTATTGTATTGTATTTTTTCCCATCAGATGCAGTTATTAAGTATTTCTTAATAACTGCGCTCTCCTCCAGTTCGTTGTCCGTAAAAATGCGTTTCAGATGCTGGTTGATAGCGGAGACCGAGACATCATAAAGCGTGGCCATCATCTTTTGAGACAGCCAGATATTCTCATCCTCATAGCGCATTTCCACGCTGGTTTCCGAACTGCCTCCGGCCGCGACAAAAGTCAAATATTCGGCAGCCGATGAGCGGACAATGGATACCTCACTTTTCCCGGACTTCTGCTTTTTTCTGTTTTTATCCTTATTCATTC
>CAYVTN010000464.1:0-2129 GCA_964454395.1 uncultured bacterium
GAGACGCAACATACATAAGGTTTTTAATGGTTTTAAGTCCGACAGACTCCTAGAAAGTTAATTGCAAGGTAAACCAATGGTCCCAATCAGTGACGGCATCCTCAACCAAGGCATAATCCAACTTCAAATCCGCCTGGGCCCAGCCGAATTTCGGCCAGATCAGACCCAATCCCAGGGAGAGCCGGCTGTTATACCCGGCGCGCAAGGCCAGTAATTTAAAAAAGCTTGCCTCCATCCCCAACCCATAGCCCAGGGACGCTTGACTCAGTTCTTTTACCGTCATGGCTGTTGTGGTAAGTTCAATTTCCGGCTGCAGGGGAACGCCAAAACAGCCTGCCAGCGTAAAGCGGGGCGCGCCTTGTTCCCTGTGACCAGTGGTCCAATACAAACTGGTGGGCGCATTAGCCACTGCCGCCGCCAGGGTCAGACGGGGCCAGGGGATCCAATAAAGGCCGGCATCAAGTCCCCAGCCGTTGGCATTTTCATGTTCCACCATATGGTAGAGCCCTTTGACCGACAAGCCGGCGCCCCAATCGGAGGCCAGGGGCAAACCCAAGCTCAGGCCATAGGCGCCTTCGATATCGGAAAAGAAATAATCAGGATTAAGCGAGTCGGTGGTGCGCGCTTCAATTTCATAGGAAACAGCCAAACGCGTCAGATAAACACCCAGCCCGCCCAGATGGCGGCTGGAGATGCTTCCCGCCTCGCCGTTTTCAGGTACCTGGAAAGCCGCCCAAGGCAAGGTATAAGCGATCTGGGAAAAATCGCCGCCGCCGGGCAGAAGAATATAAGTACTGCTGACTGTCTGGGTATTGATCAAAGCCAGCGCAGCAGGGTTGGCCAGCAGGGCCATGGGATCCCCGATCATGGCCGCCATGGCGCCCCCCATGGCTTCACCTTTGGCGCCCAGATCGAATTGCAAAAAGGCCGCCGGTGCGCCTACGCTGGTGATCTCAGCTCCAGCCGCCCCTGCCAGGCTCATGGCAGCCAATATGCCCATTACCAACCATCGCCGCATAAGATTGTCCTCACCCGGACAAGCCGGAAAAAATTCTTCACCGCAAAGGCGCCAAGATCGCAAAGTTTTTTCGCAAGGAATTTCGTTTCAACAGAATATCGCTTTCCTTCGCGACCTTGGCGCCTTTGCGGTGGACTTCTTTTGATGTTGATCTTACAAAAAATATCTGCGAAAAAACGTAGATCTTGCCGACATAGAATCTAACGTATCACTGATATGAATTTAATACTGCTTTTATGCCCGTGCTCAGTGGTCAGTTGCATTAAATAAGTGCCGTTAGCCACATCCGCGCCAAACTGATTTCGCCCATCCCAGGAAAGAATATTTTTACCCGCCATGGTTTGACCGGTGCTCAATGTTTTTTTCCACACCAAGACACGAGCTGCATCATATAGTCTGAGCGTGCATTTCTCCGGGGCAGACAAATAAAAAACAATCTTGGTATCCGGTGTTTGGCCCGGGCGAAAAGGATTGGGGTAGTTGTATAAACGCAGTTCAGGAATCACCGGCACCGTTGTGTCCATGGCAGCCAGAAGATCGATGCGGCCGCTTCCAGTTTGCACATCAGGCCCGGCTGGTCCGATATCCACGGCCGTATTTTTAAAGGTGTTCTCTATATCTTCGGCCGTGGCTGCAGGCTCATGGCTCCAGAGCACCAACGCTGCGCCCGAGGTTATAGCCGCTGCCATGGACGTGCCGGCGGTCACTGCATAATCGCCGGCCTCGGGGCCGGAAAGCGAATCCAGCGCTTCGCTGTTGGGACTCCAATAGGTGCTGATGATGCCGGTGGCAATGTCGAAGAGTGTGCTCCCGGCCCCGCCGGGCGCCGCCAAATCGACATAAGCATTGTAGGTCGAGTAGTCTGCCCGCCGGTCCCAGGGATCGGTGGCTGCCACGGAAACCACATAATCCAGGGACGCCGGATAAAAAATGCTGTTATCTCCCGAATTACCGGCCGCGGCAATGACAAGGCAACCCTGTTGATGGGCATAGGTCACCGCATCCTGCAATACCTGGGGCACTGAGCCGTCATCATCAGCGCCGCCCAGAGAAAGGTTGATGATCCTGGCGCCCTGATCGGCCGCCCAAATGATGCCGGCTGCGATATCGG
>CAYVTN010000465.1:0-2128 GCA_964454395.1 uncultured bacterium
TGCGATTAGTATAGGTCAATATTTTGTTTAATTATTCACTGTTTGGTCAATTAATTGTCAATCTTTCGTCATTACTAAAAGCACGCCACTTTGTCGATTAATCCACAAAACGGTAGCCTTTGCCATGGACGGTCAGCAGATATTTTGGTTCTTCCGGTTTTTTTTCAATTTTTTGACGCAGCTTGAGGATGTAATTGTCCAGCGAGCGGGACATGGGCATCTGCTCCAGGTCATAACCCCAGACATCCTGGAAAAGCTGTTCCCGGCTGATGACTTTACCACGGTGGCTTAACAGGTAACGTAAAATTTCCAATTCCCTCACGCTAAAATCGACAGGATGGCTATTTTTAAAGACCGTCATGGCTTCAAAATTAAACTGCATGGACCCCAGTGTATAGTGGGTTATCAAAGACGGCCGTTGCTGGGCATTCTTCAAACGTACCTTAATGCGGGCCAGCAGTTCCTTGACTCCAAAGGGTTTGGTCATGTAGTCATCGGCGCCGTATTCGAATCCTTTGATTTTGTCCGGTTCCTGGCTTTTAGCGGTAAGGATAATGACCGGCACATACTTGTTTTCTTTTCTTAACCGCTTTAAGATCTCATAGCCGTTTAAACGGGGCAGCATGATGTCCAACACCAATAAGTCGTAGGATTCCTCCAAGGCATATTTTAATCCCTGCTCCCCGTTTCTGGAAGAAAGAACGGCGTAGCCTGCTTGTTCCAGGGCATCCTCCAAGGCCACCAAAATCGGGATCTCATCTTCAATCACTAATATGGTTCCCATCGCTTCCCTCCTGGCGAATTACGCTTTGGAATTTTCTATAACCGGCACTGCAACTTCCACGGTTGTCCCCTCATGCAAACGGCTGATAATTCTAATCTGCCCATGATGGGCTTTAACGATATCCTTGACGATGGCCAGCCCCAACCCCACCCCTTTGAATTTTTCCTCGTAAGTCCGTTTAGCCTGATAAAACTTTTTAAACACTTTGCGTACTTCCGCTCTGGTCATGCCCACGCCCTGATCTTTAACCGCTATTACGAGCCTGCTCTTTTCCCGGCGCGTGGCCAACCACACCTCGCATCCTTCCCGGGAATATTTCCTGGCATTATCCAGTAAGTTAAGCACAACACGGATGATGGCGTCGCGGTCAAGGCCGGCCATCGCTTGCGCATGCAATTGCAAGTGCAAGGTTATGGGAAGGTCCTGATGATTTTTCGAAAAAATCCCGGCCGCTTCCCTGACCACCTCGTCCAAGAGATGATGTTCGAGGCGATAATTCAACTTTCTTTTTTCCATACGCGTAATGTCCAGAAGGTTTTCCACCAACCGGGCCAAACGCATGGATTCATCCTGCATAAAATTGCAGTATTGCTCTATCTTGGAGCGGGACAGGTTGACATGATCCTGCATCAATTCGGAAAAGGCGCGCAAGGAGGTCAAGGGCGTTCTAAGCTCGTGCGACACTTGGGATACAAATTCCGTTTTCAATTCCGATAATTTAATTTGATTATCCACCACCATAAAAAGCATGCCCATCAGGACCGCCAAGCATAAAAAAGCCGCCCAATACACATGCTTCAACTTGATCAACTCGCGCCGAAGTGTTTGTTGCCACTCCCCGCGCGGGGATAAACTGATTTTTAGCCGTGGCAATTCCTTGCTCAAGGCAAAGTCCATTTCCGGAGATTTTGCTGTTGTAGCGGCCTTGATAATCTCATCCCCATAAGTGAGACCCACATCCAGATGTTCCTTTTGAATTTCCTCCATGGTTTTATCCAGAGCACGATGCAGAAAAAGAGGAAAATCCACCTCCAAAATAAGACTGGCCTCATTCCGGGGAATCAGCACCAACATGTGACGGGGCCGGTTTGAATGTTCCAGATGATAAAAATAATAAGAGGCCGTACTCAAACGGGCTTCGAGATAGGGAATGACTTTTTTTTGCAATAAGGCCACGTATTGCTTGTCGGCCTTGATATACTTCTCTTTTTTCTCTAAAAGGCGGTAACGGCGTTTTAAGCTGCCTTTGGTCACGGAAAGGGGGACAAAAGCATGCTTGATCTTGTCCATAAAAAATTGCTGTTTCAATTCACTCAAGGTCCATTTGGAATCAAGCATATCCTG
>CAYVTN010000466.1:0-2125 GCA_964454395.1 uncultured bacterium
ATTTCGCGGTAGCACCAATCCCTATTAGTTTCTCTTTCATCATTGGCACCTACTTTGAGTAATTTTTCTAGGTAAATGTTATTATGACAATCATTAAATATTTTGTCAACTTTAGATTAAATGTTTTAGCAATTAATTTGTATACTTAAAAAAAGCATAATTTTATTTTGATAATTTTAGTCTTACAAATTTTCTTTTTCCCACCTGGATGATCATGTTGTTTTCAATTAATATGTCAGAATTTTTGTCATTATATTTAACTTGATTTACTTGCACTGCGCCTTGTTGAATCATCCGTTGCGCTTCGCCGTTACTGGTGACCAGCTTGGTCATAGAAAGCAGTTTTATCAACCATATTTTCCCATCTTTTAAATCTGCCGCAGAAATTAAAAATTCGGGCATGTCATCAGGCAAGCCGCTGTTCTTAAAGATTCGGTCAAATTCCTCCTGAGCTTGATCAGCTTTTTCTGAAGTATGATATTGCCTGACCAGTTGACGGGCAAGGCGGGCTTTTAAATCCCTGGGGTTGGTGGTTCCTTCTTCCAATTGTTTTCTTACGGCTTCCAATTCTTCCAGCTTGAGATCGGTCAACAACTCATAATATTTAAGCATGAGGGTATCGGGAATGCTCATGATTTTCCCAAACATTTCCTTTGGTTCGTCCGTAACACCGACATAATTGCCCAAACTTTTCGACATTTTTTGCACACCGTCGAGTCCTTCCAAAAGAGGCATGGCAATAATTACTTCCGGTGCCTGCCCCTCATCCTGCTGCAGGGACCTGGCCACCAGGCAGTTAAAAATCTGGTCGGTTCCGCATAATTCAATGTCCGCGTTCAACACCACTGAATCATAACCTTGAATAAGAGGATAAAGGAATTCATGCACCCCGATGGGCCGGCCTTCTTTAAAACGCTTCTCAAAATCATCGCGTTCCATGATTCTTGCCACAGTATAGCGGGCTGCCAATTTGATGACATCGGCAAAATTCATACCCTGGCACCAAGTGCTGTTGTAAACGATTTCCGTTTTCTGAGGATCAAGAATTTTGAACACCTGTTGTTTATAAGTATGGGCATTCTGCCGGATTTGTTCCGGTGAAAGGGCAGGCCGGGTTGTTGACCGTCCGGTGGGATCGCCGATCATGGCCGTAAAGTCACCGATCAGAAATTGGATATGGTGGCCCAAATCCTGAAGTTGCCTCAATTTCCGAAGCACCACCGTATGCCCCAAATGGATATCCGGTGCGGAAGGATCAGCGCCATATTTAACTTTTAAGGGTTGTTTGGTGTCTAACTTTTTTATTAATTCCTGCTCCCCGATAATTTCCGAGGTGTTCTGTTTGATCAGAGATAAGATGGCATTGGTTGACAAAGGCTTTTACTCCTGTTGATTAAAAGGTTGGCTTACTCTAGCATTGGCGTTCCGGTTTTTCAATTCAAAAATGGGAAGACCAGTTGTCATGCGCCATAAGGCACATGACCGGGAATCGTAAATCGGGAATTGACGATTCAAGATTTACGATTCGGTCGATTGCCTGTCCCGTTGATTCTCATTTTTTTAAGGGACGCCTGCGGCGCCTCCTTGAAATATTTTCATTTTTCTATAGTATAGGCGCTGCCTTTTTTGTGCTAGAATAGCCACACTATTTTGTATGGAGGATCTGTATTACCCATGGTTTCTGATCTTACGCCCCCCACCAACAACGAACCGGACTCTTCCGAGGACGGGTTGGACTATTTAAGAAGCTCCCGAAAATCTTTCAAACGGCTTCCCCAGGATGACCAGCAGAAGCCCTGGTCTTTTAAAAGAGTATTAATACTCCTTATCTTTCTTGGTGTTGCCTGTCTTGGTGGCATTGGATTTGGCGTTATTGTGACTTATTTGGGGGAAATTCCCCTGGTCTCTGACCTGAAGGCTTATAAACCTTCCTTATCCACCAAAATTTATGATTGCCATGGCCAGTTGATCACTGAACTTTTTTCTGAAAAGCGCACCCTGATCAGCCTTGATGATGTGCCTGACAATATGAAAAATGCCATCATTGCCATTGAGGACAACAACTTCTATCACCATTTCGGCGTTGATTTCGGAGGCGTCATCCGTTCGGCCATCACCAATATCC
>CAYVTN010000467.1:0-2120 GCA_964454395.1 uncultured bacterium
TGGACAACACCCGCAATGACATCGATAGTTTAAAAGGCATGCTGGCCAAGCGGGTTCGCCTGATCTATCGCGAGCAGAGCAGCGGCTTCTGGAAAGTGCTGGCCACTTCCGAAACTTTAAGCGAAATTCTGTTGCGCTTGAAATTTTTCCATGTTCTGGCCGTGCAAAACGCTTTTTTAATTGACCGGCTTAACAAAAAAGAACGGGCCTGGCGGCGGCAGCAGTCGAATCTTATCAGCCGCCGGGTCAAATCGGAAGAACTGCAATCCTTGTCTCTCAAAACCCTGGCCCAGGTTAAACAGCATCGGGCCAGTCGGAAACGGATTTTAAACCGGGTCCGGCAGGAGCGCCGGGAGCACGAGCGAGCGGTGAAGGAACTGGCGGCAGCCTCCAGACGTCTCAATCATCTCATCGACCGGCTGGAAAACAAGGCCGCCCGGCTGCGGGAAAACATCAGCGTGGCCGGCAAGGGATTTGCCCGGGAAAAAGGCCGCCTGCCCTGGCCCACCCGCGGCCGGGTCATTCGTCCCTTTGGTAAAATCAGGCATCCCCGCTTCAATACCTATATCCACAACAAAGGAATTGACATCGCCGGACGCTTGGGTCAAAATGTCCAGGCAGTAGGCGAAGGCGTGGTTCTTTTCGCTGAATGGTTTGAAGGATATGGCCGCATGATTATTCTCGATCATGGCGAAGGTTATAATACCGTTTATGCCCACCTCGATGAACTTCAGGTCAGCGCCGGAGACAAGGTCACCGCTGGACAAACGATCGGACAATTAGGGGATTCCGGTTCGTGGGAAGGGCCGGAGTTGTATTTTGAGATACGCGTGCAGGGCAAGGCGGAAAATCCCATCCGTTGGTTAAAACGATGATGGTTACAGGTTGTAAGGAGGCGTTATGGGTATGAATGTATTGAAAAGAACATTGTGGGTGGTCACCCTGGTTCTGTTCGTCACGCTGCTGGGCTTTTTCAGCGGCTGGATGGCCGGGGCCACGCAAAAAGCGGTGACGGACGTGAGTTTAACCGAGGACAGTTATGACAGCCTGCGACCGCTCATTCAATCCATGTCACTGATTAAAAACAATTATGTGGACGCAAAAAAGACCAAAACCAAAGATTTGGTGTACGGGGCCATTAAAGGCATGGTGGAGAAACTGGATCCCTACAGCCAGTTTATGGATCCGCAAAGTTTTAAGGACATGCGCGACGACACCCAGGGCTCCTTTGGCGGGCTGGGCATCGAAATCGCGGTCCGCGACAACCAGCTGACCATCGTTTCCCCCATTGACGGCACCCCGGCCTACCGGGCGGGCGTGCAACCGGGGGATGAAATCATGAAAATCAACGGCGAGAGCACGGAAAGCATCAGCATCATGGATGCGGTCCATAAGATGCGCGGTAAAAAAGGAACCAAATGTGTCATTACCATCCGGCGCCAAGGGGTAAAGGACTGGATCGATCTGCCCATTATCCGCGATACCATTAAAATCGAGTCCGTGCGCTCTGAAATGCTGGACGGCAAAGTCGGTTATATCCGTTTGACCGAATTCATGGAACGAACGGGCGCGGATTTTGATAAAGCTCTGCATACTCTGGAAAAGGACGATATGCAAGGCCTGATCCTGGACCTGAGAAATAATCCCGGCGGACTGCTCAACATGGCGGCCGAAATTGCCGAACACTTCGTGCCTCAGGGTAAATTGATTGTGTATACCAAAGGCCGCCTCAAATCACAGGATATCAAGTTTTTCTCAACCAAGAAAAGACCCTACAGCGGCAAGCCCCTGGCCGTCCTGGTCAACCAGGGCTCTGCCTCAGCTTCGGAGATTGTGGCCGGCGCCATTCAGGATCATAAGCTGGGGATTATCGTGGGTGTGAAGACTTTTGGAAAGGGGTCGGTGCAGACCATCATTCCCCTGGGCGACGGCTCGGCCCTCCGTATTACCACGGCCCGTTACCTTACCCCCAAGGGACAGATGATTCACGGCAACGGCATCAAACCCGATCTGGAAGCCCACAGTTTCCGGCCCAGCGAGTTGACCACCAAGTTTTACCAGGAACGCCGTTTTGAAGAATTTGCGCCTTATTATCTTAAACTGCATCCTCAGGGCGAGGA
>CAYVTN010000468.1:0-2111 GCA_964454395.1 uncultured bacterium
GCATGGCGGTTGGTGGCCACGCGAAACTGCTTGATAAGGTTGGGACCGTCAAAAACACCCAAGCAGCAATGGGTATTGCCAATATCTATCGTCACCAGCACGGGAGACTCCTTACAGGGCGATATGGCATTACTATACCAGGTTGCGGGCGTTATGAAAACAGCAGATTTTCATTTTTGGCTGCCGCGCCCGGTTCCGGTCATTTCACCGCTGCTGATGGTCTCAATCAGGCCTTGTGCTGTTCTCAGCAGCAGGCAGCCCTGTTCATCGATTCCCATAACCATCCCTTCAACCTGCCTGTGCCCCTGTTCAATTTTGGCCATGGCGCCGATCGACAGGGCGCGCTGCCGCCAGGCTTCAATAATGGCGGCCATACCTTCCTGCCGGACGGCAAGGTACTGATGCTCTATCTTTTGCAGCATTAATTTAATCAGGTCCAGCCGGTCGACGCTCCGGCCTGTTTCCGCTGCTAGGCTGGTGGCAGGATAACGGGTGTCCTTGGGTATCCGGCCGTTGACATTAATCCCGGCGCCGACCACGACGTAATCCACCCTGTCCGCCTGCCCTTGCATCTCGGTGAGAATACCGGCTGCTTTTTTCCGGTTGATGATCAGGTCATTGGGCCATTTGACGCTCACGGTCAGGCCGGTCATGATGTCAATGGCTTCAGCCAGGCCGACGGCCACAATCTGGGTGAGCCGCGGCGCCAAGGCCACGGACCAGGGAGGCCGGAAGATGAGGGTAAACAGGAGATTCTTGCCCTCCTCCGCTTCCCAAACCCGTTCCCGCCGGCCACGGCCGCGGGACTGGACTTCAGCCACCACCAGCGAGCCTTCCGGCGCGCCGCTGCGGGCCAGGTCAATGGCGCGGTCATTGGTGGAGGAAGTGGCCTTGAAGGCATAAATGGTCCGGCCGACCAGGGCGGTGTTTAAATTAAATTCAATTTCATCGGGAAGCATGCGGTCAGGAATGCCGACCAGGCGGTAACCGCTGTGGGGCACGGCTTCAATGACATAACCTTCAGTCTCCAAATGGCGGATGTGTTTCCAGATGGCCGCCCTGGAAATACCCAGGTGTTGGGACAGGTCTTCACCGGAACACCAACGGTCACCATGGCGGCGCAGCAGGGCCAGGACATCACTGGTGCTGGCCATTGATCTAGTCAAACTCCAGGTGGAGCGACAGCCAGGGCATGGAATGGGTGATGGCGCCGACACTGATGCGGTCCACCCCCAGCCGGGCGTAGGTTTTCAGTTTGGCCAGGGTGACGCCGCCGGAAATCTCGGTTTGCGCCTTGCGGCCAATGAGGGCAATGGCCTGTTTGAGCCCGGATACACTGAAATTATCGAGCAAAATAATATCAGCTCCGCTCGCCAGGGCCTCCTTGACTTCGGCCAACGTTTCCACTTCCACTTCCACCGGAAGTTTTTTACGGTTGGCGCGGTTCATGGAGGCCATGGCCGCGGTAATGGACCCGGCCAGTTTGATATGGTTGTCTTTGATTAAAATGCCGTCATATAAGCCCAAGCGGTGATTGGCACCCCCGCCGGCTTGCACTGCATATTTGACCAGAAGCCTCAGGCCGGGAATGGTTTTACGCGTGTCGAAAATTTTGGTTTTGGTGCCTTTGACCACCTGCACGTAGCGGCTGGTTTCGCTGGCAATGCCGGAGAGCATGCCCAGAAAATTAAGGGCCGTGCGCTCGCCGGTGAGCAGGGACTCTGCCGGTCCCTTGAGGGTGCACACCGGGTCGCCCTTTTTCAGCCGGTCCCCGTCCTGATGATGCCAACGCACCCTGACATCTTTGGACAGTTGGTGATACACTTCATTGACCACCAGCCTGCCGGCCAGCACGCCTGCCTGCTGGGCGAATATCCTTCCTTGTATTTTCTTGCCGCGGCCGGCCAAGCCCCGGCTGGTAATATCCCCGCCGCCCACGTCTTCCCTCAGGGCCTGCTTGACCGCTGCGGTAATGATTTCCTGTTTGATGCTTGCTGCCATGACCACTCCTAACTGGTTTCTGTTGCGGAAAGGATGGTTTAACCGAACATCCGCTATGGGTATTGTACCCATCATTAGGCGGCATTGAAAAAAACGCTCCCCCCCAATCA
>CAYVTN010000469.1:0-2096 GCA_964454395.1 uncultured bacterium
TCAGCTCTTCATTTTTATAGCCCAACAATGCCAATATCTTAACGACAGTGCCATGGTCAAGCCCGCTTGCTTCCAATGCCTCATGCAGTAATATAGCCGCCAATTGCTTATCATTGCTAACATGATCATAGACTTTCTGGGTCATGTACACTTCGCCATTCAGGTTGAAGACACCCAATTGCTCCAAATCATTGTCATTGTCTTTTATATCTTGAGCAGAAGGGATGATGTTAATTTTGATCTTTCCCTCAAGAAGCCTGTCAATTGTGGGGGATACAGCCTTAATCGTGTCTGCCCTTGGATTTGATTTTATTTGCCCAAGCGCTTCTTTTACCTTTTCCCAACGATCACTGTCCATGGGATGGGGATTTAAGCTCTTGGCTTGTAAATAAGCATCCAAAGCCTGGGCCGCCTCAACCGCTACATCACGAATAGCCGTGCCCGGTTGAATAACATATCCGGCATTTTGCAAGACCCTTCTTAATAATAGTTCGCCATAATTGCCGGTCAGCGCGCCGTAGCTCACCTGAGTTTGATTACCAATAAAACGCGGATTATAATTCAATGAGACAATAGTTGTCCCTGCCTTCCTGGCTTCCGCTTCATAGGCTGCTTTATTAGTCATTGCATCAAAAACCTCTAAAGCCTCAGGATAAACCACCAACGCGGTGGAGCCAAGCTGAGAGGCCGTGTCCATTTGAGCCTGGTGGAGACCGAAGATTTGATTTTGGATGTCAAATCCTTGAGCAGCCGTAGGCCGGAGCAGAGGAATGGCCACAGGCAATTTGAAATGTTGGCTTAATTTAGCCATGGCTTGCATCTGCCTTTTGGTCAAGCTGCTGCGGGCATGCATTAAGGCGTACTCAGGATAGAAGAGGGTCCCATCCGGATTTAAGAGCCCTATGGCAAAAGCCTTTTGCTGCTGCTTAATGGCCCGGATCATTCTGGCTAAGTCAGCATTGCCTTCGGGCGTTGTATTTGAAATCAAGTCATCATATTTTTGGGCATCTAAGACTTCATCCGCCAATTGCTCGGCTTCTTTGTAGTCTTTGGCCATAGCCATGACCCGGTTAGCCGCTGCTGCTTGACGCTTGGCAGGGTCTTTCTCAGAAAGCCATCCCTGGGTATAAGCCACCGCAGCCAGGGCCAAGGCTTGATCCGCTTCTTCGGTGTTATCCGGATTGATCATGGTCCACAGCGCGACATCGTCGTCCATGCCTTCCGCCAATTCCAACTTCAATACCTCATCAGCCGCTTGCCGCATGTACAGCCCATCAATGCCGGAAAACCGCAGTTCCGTGGAGGCAAAAGCGACGCTGCGGTTGATCCTTTCCTGCCGCTCTTGGGCTGCCCTTGCTGCTATTACTTCATCGACAGCTTTATCCACGCGGTCATTAAGATTTTCCAAAGCCGAACGTTGCCCAGTCAGGGTTTTACGAAATTCAGTAATTAATTTATCACTCTCAGCCACAAGATCCTGATAGGATTGAAAGCCTTCGGCATTTTGAGCGGTAATAATCATCTCTTTAATATCTTCCATTTTTTTACTAAGTTCTCTGATGGAGGGAATCAATGCGGTTGCTTCTTGGCCGAGCTTGGTTAAATGATTATGTTCCACCATCTGTTGCAATTGCCCCATGGTTTTCATCATCGCTTTAACGGATTGCTCAAATGCCGCAATGACCGCATTAAGCTCCTCGATTTTGCCCTGTCTTTTTGGCGAACCGCGCAGTTGATCCAGCACTACAGGAGGAATCGTCAGGTTTTCATCAAATGCTTCTATGAATCGATTATAAATTCCAAATCTCGCGTAGGTTGTACCCCCGTCTAATACGGTTTGCAGGCGATTAAATTCTCTCTGGATTTGATTTTCAACATGGCGAATGATCGGGTCCAAGTGGTTGGCTCGATCAGCTGGGAGGCCGGCCCATTTCCTTTCCAAGACGGGCTTCAACCGTTCAACCAATTCTCTTTTCACGGTGGCTATTATCCGGGCTTTCTCTGGCGAAGTGGCGGGTTTGGCAGTTTGTTCTTCACTTATAGGAGGGCTGTGGTTTCTTGTGGATTGGTTTTCAGTTGCAGGTATCTCCACTGCG
>CAYVTN010000470.1:0-2076 GCA_964454395.1 uncultured bacterium
CTGATCCCGCCCAAAGGATAGGATAACATCCCTGAGCTTTTTCAGCAAAAAGTGGCTTTTCTGCAAAATAAACTGGATAAAAAACGCCTCTTCCTGAAAAGGAAGAGGCGTTTGGGTCTCCGCTGGCAGGCCATGGTCCGGGGAGGGGAGGCAATATGCCTTTAGCCACGGCCCAAGCAGGAGACAGTCGCTCTGTCCGAAGACAGCGACATCTTTCAGGACTCTCCTCCATCCCAACGCTGCCGGCTTCGTAACCGCCGGGCGTGCTGCCGTGAAGCGCGCTGTGGCTTTTTCGGCAGTTCCCATATGAGTCCTGGAGTCCAGCTTGTGATTTCAACGGAAGCGGGAGGGCCGATGGCTGATTTGAGGGGGCATGCTTGCCGGAGAATGCCACCAAGCCAATGCGGAATAAGCCCTGTCAGACGTCCCTGTCTGTGTCCCCTCCCTGCCAATCCGTTGCACACTTGAGGCTTCGTGTCAAAGGCCGGATAACTTAAATGAGAAAAAACAAAAAAAATCACGGCCGGCCGGTTTAGAGTCTATATCTGGATTATCTACGGTTTTTGCGCAGCCGTAGGCGTTCCAATTATATATTTATCCGGTTGGGATAGATAATCCAGATATACAGAATCTTATCCAGCTCCGCTGGGTTAGTTGAACGCCTTAAGTGCCGTATTTTTCAGATGAAGTGACGCGGCCATCATGTTATGATCATGTCGATTTCATTCAACATCCAAAGGGGGCAGTACATGAAACGCTATTTAACCACTTTAGAAGATGAAAAGACCCCAAGAAACGTAGAGGAATACATCGGTGCTTTCACGGAAAGCCTGAAAGTCATTCTCAAACAAAACCCGGTGGAGCGCATCGGTCAGGCCGTGCTGCTGGCATCCAAAACCGCCCTGCGCCTCAAGTTCGCCAATCCTAATCTGAAGGAACACGAAATCGCCAATCACTTGCAGCGGGTGGCAAGAAATATCCGGCTCTCCACCATTCTGAAAGACCTTACGCCTGAGGAAAAGGGCATCCTCAATCTGGTGCCTGATAGGAACCTTAACGGCTTCCTGAAAACGCCGGCGCTCACGAATAAGAACCTCGGCAAGGCCAAATCTGCCAAGGCTGGCAAGTCCGCTTCCACAAGAAAGCGCGCCTAGCTCTTGCAGCCGATGTACCGGGCCGCCCTTGCGGCGGTCATCATCCTGGTCATGCTGACCGCGGCCTGCACCTTTGCGCCCCCGCCATCCGCCCAATCCTGGCAGAAGCTGTCCCTGGACAACGGTCCGGAAGTGAAGGTCAGGATCTGGAAGAACCGTTACTTCAACGAGATCATGCTGAAGTTTCCGGAAAACCAAGTGCTGCTAAGCGACGGACAGGGCAACCAGCTCTCTCTGCCGGAAAAAACCAGACGGGTTTATATCAAGAAGAAAGGCGACGGCTTGCTGCTGGCCTTCAAGCCGGGCCAATGGCAAAGCAACAGCGTCACCGCCTGGCATGAGTTCCACCTTCGCACTGTTGATCAAAATCTAAAAGTCTTTACCCTTGCCATTCCTTACACCCGCTTGCGCCGCGACTATGATGCCAAAGCCTGGGAAGTATCCATCAAATACAACCGCATGGCCGTCATCGATAAATTGCCGTTGGAAGCCTACATTGCCCGCGTCGTGCCTGCGGAAATGGAACCCAACCATTTTACCCTGGAGTCGCTTAAAGCCCAGGCCGTGGTGGCCAGAACCTGGGCGCTGCGCAACCTTCGCCGCCATTTGCGTTTTGGATATAATTTTTGCGACAGCCCCCACTGCCAGGTCTACCGTGGCAGGAAATGGGTGTCGCCCCGCGCCGAAGCTGCAGCCAAAATGACCATGGGTGAAGTACTCTCCATCAACAACAAAATTGTAGATGCTTTTTATCACAGTACCTGCGGCGGCAACACGGTATTTGTCAACGAAGCGTGGGCCGGTCCCCTGCAGTCCCATCTGGTGCGGGTGGAGGACCGCTGGCAGCCCGGCCACAGGCCCTACTGCGCCAATTCCCCTTACTTTCAATGGAATTTTTTAACCACCCTGGCGCGCATGGAAC
>CAYVTN010000471.1:0-2058 GCA_964454395.1 uncultured bacterium
TTAAAACCGTCCGGAATCCGGCCAAACAACAGGAGCATTTGAAATTCCTGATCCACTTCGTCGCGGACCTGCATTGTCCGCTGCATTGTTCCAATGATCAGGATAAGGGCGGAAATTTAAAGGAAGTCAATCTCCCTCCACCCGATGGTCTCGGTTCCGGCCACACCATGAGGCTTCATGCGGTCTGGGACAATCTCATTGAATTCCACGATCATGATCATCCCAGAGTTTTGGCCACCGAACTGGAAAGAAAAATCACCCATGCCCATAGTGCTGCCTGGCAAGCCGGTGAGGCGCCGGCATGGGCTTATGAAAGTTATTTAATCGCCAAAAAGAACATTTATACAACTTTTCCCACACCCGGCCCGTCCACCCAAATCATGGACCTCCCGAAGGACTACTTTTCCCAAATGCGCCCCATCGCCGAAATGCAATTGGAAAAAGCGGGAATCCGGCTGGCATTCATTCTCAATCAACTTTACGATCCGCAACCATCGTCTTCCCGGCGTTGAAAATGCGGTGCCCCGTCTACTTTACACCGCCCCGGCCAGGCGGCGTACGCGCCACAACAGCGGCCGTATGGGCACAGGTGATTCAGCTTGCGGATAAAGGTAATGAAAATTAGGGAACGCCCCTATCTGATTATGAAATCGAATCCAGCCAATCCTCAAAACATAAAACCCTGTCCCTTTGATCCGGCTCAAATGAGAATGGTTCCACATCTTTGCTAAGCAGTTTGAAGTTGATCTTTCGAGTCTTGGCTTTCATGGCTGAGATCAGTTCCTGTTTGTTTCTAACATTGACCTTAAAAAGCCCATTTAGGGAACAAAGGTATAAAAACGGAATTCAGGGAATAAAACCACACTATTTTACTGTCGCGACCAAACTACCTCCGCGCCATCAGCATGCGGTCAAATGGATCGTTGTGCAAGGCAGGTAGACGCATTACTTACAGTGCATGATCAAGGTTGATGAACGGCATTTCGAAAGTTGAAGGGAATGATAATCAATTCACTCTCCCCTTGCGGGTGCCCGGTTCGCAATGATTCTGGAATCTGTTTTCGCCGGCAGGGGCAAGCCCTGCTCCTGCAAATGAAAGTTACGCTTCCGCCTGCCTCTACCGGTTAAGATAGTGCTATTCCTCCTGCCGGATACGTATCCAGGGTTTGGTAAAAACCGATCTGAAGGCGATGGTTTTTTTGGATTCAGTTGTTTGTGATGTTGTGGGCATCGCTTTTACAGTGCCGTTCTCCGGCGTAGCCTGCGGCTTATGTTCATTCACCGGATTTGCGTTAGAAGCCGGAATGCCGCCGCCCCCGCTCACGTTGCCTTTGGAAAGCAGAGGCTGCTTGTCCGGCAAAAGCGCCTTGATTTTCGCTTCATCCCCTGTTTGGATCACTCCCTACACCGCACCGCCCAGACGGCGTACGCGCCATAATAAGGGGCGCGGAGACAGGGGGGGCTTGTCAACAGCCGGATACAAAGAATGAAACAGGTCAAAAAGCCGCTGCTCTTCAAAAATAGTTTTAGGTATTCTAAAAACTGAATCGTTCTCTTCCCTGGCAAGAGAAACTTTTGGTCCCGGCATTATGCTGATCTGCCGCAGCAGCGCTGATTCCACTTTTTGACCTGCTTTTTGATCACGGGCATGATCGATCTCGCGAAGCAGCATATAACTCCAGTGAATGTTGATTTGATCGGACGGCATGGCGCCCGTCAACTTTTCCATGCCAAACTGAAGACGAGCCCACGCCTCTGCCTGTTGATCATAATAGGCGCGCAGTACTGGATCAGCCAGCAATTGCCGCATCCAGCTCATGGCCGGCGGCTGCTCCACACCCGGCCAAGTATGGCTGCTGGCTTCCTGTTCAAAGAGCGTTTCCATGGCCAGCCCCGCCAATCCTTGTATCACAGGCGTTTGGGGCTGTCCTGCCCGTGGCATCAGCACTTGCGGCAGATAGAAGGTCACCTGATTCCCTTCCTTCCGCCAGGCCCGGCCCTGGACCCATTGCCAGAGCCGGGATAATCTGTTTCCAGGGAGTTCATTAAGAGGTCTCA
>CAYVTN010000472.1:0-2052 GCA_964454395.1 uncultured bacterium
CTGGAAAACATAAAACGGATTGAAATATTGCGCGGCCCAGGTGGCAGTTTGTATGGGGATGTGGCCTTGACCGGGGTGATCAATATTGTGACCAAGGATAAGGATGATCCCGATACTATTGAGACCACTTTCGGCGCGGGAAATTTTGGACAAAAAAAGCTGTCTTTTCTGGCCAACCAGCACCTGGGCAAAGACGAACAGCTGCTGCTTTCCGGCAGTTACTATGAGAGCCAAGGTGAATTCGGCCGCTGGCCCGATCCGCGTAATCCCATGGCTGACGGCACGAGCCCCATCAATGCCTTTCGTGATAAACCGGCGTATGACTTATATATGAAATACCAGGTGGGCGGATGGCGCTTCATTGCAGGCCGTTCCTATAATCATTACACTTCCCCCCGCACCGATATCGGGCCGACGGGCTTTATTTATGATCTGGATAAATTTGTGCTCAGGGATGCGGAAAGTCCGGGTGTGGCCATTGATGATATACCGCTTGAGGTTCAATATGACCATGCTTTTAAAAATTGGCACTGGAAAACGACCTTGTATGCCGATCATTGGCGTATAGGCGGCGCTAATCTTATTACTGACAATTTAACCGGGACATTGGAATTGGCGGAGTGGACCTATGGCGGCCAAACCGAAGCCACCATAAAATATGACCTGGGTAGCTTGGGCAAAGGGTCTTTACTGACCGGCTTAAAAGCCGAGCAAATGGATCTGTATCACAGCATTGCCGATATGGGCTCTTATCCGGATTTCAGTTTCTGGCTGCCCTTGGCCAAAGGCAAGGAACAAATGTATGCCGCTTTTGCCCAAACCAAGCATTACCTTGGCGATGACTGGATATTGAATGTGGGTGCGCGCTTTGACTATAAACAGCGCAAACGGGATATTGAAGAAAAAGTGGCCAATGATTTGGAGGAACTAAGCCCCAGGGCGGCCTTGATTTACAAGCCGACCGATACGTTCAGCACCCGTCTGAGCTATTCCCATTCTTTTGACGATGCGCCATACTGGTACCGGTACAATTTCGCCGCCGGAATTGGTTATCTGGGCGCCAAAACCTTAAAACCGGAAAAATTGAATTCTTATCAATTCTCCATTGAAAACAAATCCTTCAATGGCCGACTCAGCCAGCGCCTGAATGTCTTTTACAACAATTTCATAGACGTGGTTTTCCGCGATCCCAGTAATTTCTATACCAATGCCGGCTTGATTAATTCCGCGGGGGTGGAAGCGGAGCTGAATTATCAACAAGCCAACTTGAAAATCCGCAGCAATTACACTTATATGAAGACGGTGCAAACAGAAGGTTTGGCCATGAAAGACAATAAAATCGAAAATGTACCTGCCCATATGGCCAACCTGGTGCTTGATTTTGCGCCCTTCTATTACAGTGGCCTTGATCGTCTCAAGAATTTGTGGCTCGATGTGCAAGCCCGCTATGTGGGCGAACAATTCAGTATCTGGGGCCATGGCTTGCCTGATCCGGACAAGAAAGTCGCGGCTGTGGGGTTGATCAATGCCGGTATCACCATCGACGACGTCTTGCCCAATGTGGATTTGGCGGCCCATGTCTATAATGTGGCAAATCAGCGCTACTTTCAAGGCGGCACCACCGATTATCCCTATTTGCAAGCCGGCCGCTGGTTCCTGGCCAAGCTGACCTATAAATTCGGGTCTTGTTCCAACAGTGGGAGTGAAAAATAATAGACGCCGGCCTGGAAGATGAGGCCTCGCGTGTTAGCCGAATGATCAGATAATTTTTAAAATCGTTACTGCTGTTCTGGGACAGCCACGGGGTGAAATCCTCCGGGGCTGTCCGGCTTTAAAGGTACTGCGAAAAAATGCATCCCTTTCCAAAATCCACCGTCAAATTTCGAATCGCCTTTTAGGCACAAATGTATTTAGGAAAAATAGGTTCACCTGAATATCAAATCACCTATGGGGATACAGGGGGTCCACCTTGGGCCAATTTTATTTTTAGGGCTTAAATTTGGACTCGACTCGCGCCCAGCGCGAGGACATACCAGCCCACAAATCAAAAAA
>CAYVTN010000473.1:0-2049 GCA_964454395.1 uncultured bacterium
AGCTGGTCAAAGAAAATCCCAAAGATGCCGATGCCAAAAAGAATCTGGATGCCACCAAGAAGAATCTCATCGAAAGCCAGAAGAAGGGCATTCGTTGGTAGGCAACAGGAGTGGCTTGAAGGCGGGAAGTATTTTTAGCTCAACGTTGGCAGCTGAAGGCGTCTTTTTCACATAATATCCCTATCGGCAGGGGTAGCTTTGCCCAAGTCAAGTACATTGTAAATACATTGTGAAATATCTATTAATCCGTTCTTGCCCTTACCAAAGCTTCCCATCACCGGCGCTGCATTTTGCGCAGCACGCCGATGACAATGCCCTGGATGCGAAGGTCTCCTTCTTCCACATAGATGGGTTGCATAGTGGCATTGGCGGGCTGCAGGCGCACCCGGCCGGCTTCGCGGTAGAGGCGCTTGACCGTGGCTTCATTGCCGATCAGGGCCACCACGATCTCGCCGTTTTGGGCATGGTCCCTTTTTTCCACGATAATATGATCGCCGTCAAGAATATGATCTTCGATCATGGAATCCCCTTTGACCGTCAGCACAAAAGTCTCGCCTTTGCCCAGCAATTCCTCGGGCAGGTCCATGCTCTCGGGCTGCTCCAAAACTTCAATGGGCGACCCGGCTGCCACCAGGCCCAGCATGGGCACGGCCAGGGCGCGCGGCTGATCCTCCGGTTCCGGCAATTCCACGAAACGCGCGCGGCCTTCAGCCCGGCGGAGCATGCCTTTTTCTTCCAGGGTTTTTAAATGCTTGTGCACCGTGGCCACTGAAGAGAGCCCGAAATGCTCTCCGATCTCGCGCAAGGTGGGTGCATACCCTAAACGATGGATAGTGGTTTCCACATAATCGAGAATGGCTTTTTGTTTTTTAGTCAAGGCCACAACTTCACCTCTTCACCTGTCCTGGCATGGTATGCCCATACGTCCTGTCTCACTGCGGGGCATTTTATGCCCGTCCGACCATGCTGACAAGTCGTTTTTTTTTTGCGCCTTCCCCGCCTCAAGCGCAGCCCTCAAGCAAAGGGGGGACCGTTGACTTTGCTGACCGCACTCAAGGCCGAAGAAGGCCGGACCAGTGCCTTGACTTACTGCCCTGACCGCGACACCAAGGCTTGCATGCTGGTCCGTAATTTCAGTTCTGCTTCAAACAAGGCTGTTGCCGATTTTTTCCCTGATGCCACAGCCAGCGGCAGCACCATTTGCTCCACTGCTTCATGGGCCAGTCCCAGGGGATAGCGGCGCCGGCGCCAGTGAGGATAGCCGGCGTTGCCCTTGATCCTGGATGAATTCGCCTGATCGGTAGCCGCATAGACTTCCAATAACTCAAAATTCACCCGGTTCAACGCTGCACAACGATGCCCCTTTTTGACGGGCTTCGCCACCGCGCCCGTGCCTTGCTTGCGCATGGCCTTGGGAAATAAACGCCTTGCCAGCCTGCTCCAAAACATACGCCGCCCGCCGCCCTTTGGCTTTGCGGGATGGAACTCTTCCACGAGGTCTTTCAGAGGTTTGATGGGATCTTCTTTCTCTCCTGTGAGCGCTATCAGGCAAAGCATGAAACTGGTTGGATCTTGAGAAAACATTGTAACGTCCTCCTTTCGACTGTTTCCCACCGCTACCTCCAAGCCTCAGGCTGTTTATTTGCTCCTGCCCTACGGCCGGAACAATGCCATAAGTCCGCCTGGTCATATCAAGACAACTCAAGACTTATGGCCTGGGCTTTTATTCAAAAGCGAACAAACAACGAACTACGGCGTTAAAAAAATTTCTAAATTCCTTGTTTCGCTACTTGTTCTCTCCTCATTTGAGGTTTTACCATTTGTTCGCTTTTAAGTCAAGCGCCATTTTAATTTTTTTCGTTTTTTTTTAACTTATGTTCTTGAAACCTCCTAAATCCACTGTCTTATTTTTATTTAGCAGCGCACCTTGGGCCGATTTTCTTTTTCGGTCTTTGGACACGTTCCCTGCCGCTAGGAGCCTGTCGGACTTTTTTGTTTGATGATATGGTATAATAACGAAGTTTCCCCCTTTTGCAAAGGGGGACCAAG
>CAYVTN010000474.1:0-2035 GCA_964454395.1 uncultured bacterium
CCTTAAACTTGCCACGTACTCGCGGATATTGCCCCATTATCTTTTTGAACTTTTCCGGATAGGTAAGAATCATTTCCGAGTATTCATTAAAATCATTCTCAATGATTGGTTAGGCCGTAGTCATTTACAAAGCCTTTCTCATAGCAATCTTCTATCTTAAACGTTTTAGCGGTATCGTTAGCCTCTTTCCACGTATTATATATCTCATCAAGGTATTTGAAACCTTTTGGATTATTATCTTCCCAAGATCTGACAATGCTCCTATGACGGGTGAGTAACAAGGAGCTAAATTCATGGTGAAAGGTACCCAATGCTTCGTCATCACTTTTTCCGCCGTTATCAACCAAATAGACTATTTTCCTGAACGGATCATACGTCCCGCCTGCTTTATCACCTTCTGCATCAATTTCCCCGGCAAAATATATTGCAATAAGATATTTTTTTATAACTTCAACCGGATACTTACCAAATGCTTTACGCAAAATCGCCGGATATCTCATCAATACGCGTTGGCGGATCGGTGAAATTTTGCTGCTATGCGGTGGCCCGGCCGGAATGGGTGGATTTTTCAAAGGCGAAAAATACTCATCATCAATCTCATACTTGATCTTTATGCCGTATTTTGTAGTGATAGGCTCAAACGCCGCCTCAATCTCCTCCTTGGGATAGGTTTTGTTCAAGTACATCAGAAACAGTTTATTGCCGACCAATAAAACCATCAAAACGGCCATCAGGTAGTACCATGCCTTTGACATCACCCCTCCGGTTTTACAACGAATCGCCTGAATATGGATATCCTATATATGTTTGATATCCTGGACGAACTGAGTGATTGTAATACGTACCCGGCATGATCGGACCCATACACGCCTCGGAAAGACGTATTTGTGGTACGAAAAACGACATAATACTGAAGCTGACTATTGTAATGAGCTTCTCCGTATCTAATGCCAATTTGTTCCAGTCTATATAGCCTGTTGGATTTTGCAAATATTCTTCTTGTCTTAGAGGCGCCCTCTCCTTCGCGGTCTCAGCAACCGGCTCTTGCACCGGCTCGTTCTTGGGGAGCTTAGTTACATCCACCTTGTACTTGATATCAGCGCTGTACTTGTAATCAAATCCATCGTTTTTCATGGTGGCGTTGATCTTTGGCGGTTCGATGGAAAACGACATTTGCATTGGGGTCGCACCCGGTTGAACTTCAATGGTATAAGGACCGAGGTTGGCCTGCGCTGCGATGGGGGAGTTTAGCTTGAGCTTGCCGCCTTCGAACTTCACACTGGGTTCGGCGAGCAGCTTGCATAGAACGGGGTCATATAATTTTTTCAATTTTGCTTTAACCTCGACGCTGTCCCGGCTTAAGGCGATTTCAAGGTTATGACGGTGGCGGTTGTCCGAGACCATTTCAATGGTGATATTGCCGGTCAATTCGGCTGCTATGACGGCTTCGGGGAATTCGTAACTCCACCTGCAAGTGTGCGTGTCGATGCCGATGCCGTAATTTATGGCCAGGTCGCAGTTCTTGGCCGGGCAATTGGCCTCCGACTTCTTGCCCGTGCCGGGCTCTATGCGTTTCGCTTTCGGGGGCAAAAACAGGGTCTGGCCGATAAAGATTAGGTTCGGGTCTTTGATGGGCAGCAGGCCGCTGTGCGGGCCGCGCCTGGCAACCTCGTTATTATGGTGCGCTACAAGCTTGGGCCATTGGGTGCCGCTGCCTTGGAATCGGACCGCAAGTCGCCATAGGCTGTCGCCTCTGTTAACGGTGTGTTGCATGGGCATTCTCCTTTACAATGTCGATGCATTGTTCACGGATTTGCGCTTAAATTACCAAAGATTGTACCTGAAATCTCCACGCGGAAAGCGTGCTTTCAGGACAGCGGGATGTACCGCTGCCCTGAACTGTGCACGCACTATTGTCCTACTAAACTTTGCAGTTTTTCTCCAGATCCCATCCGCACATGATATTACCGGCAGCGCCGCCGCCGGCGCGTTTTTGCTGTACATAGTTCCATGTTATTTTTCCATAGTCGATACT
>CAYVTN010000475.1:0-2004 GCA_964454395.1 uncultured bacterium
ACCGACGACCGCCCGAGGGTAAGATCACAACCCGCTTCCGCAACAGAAACTAGCTGCGTTTTTGGCGTGTTCATCCAAGCCCCCAAGACGCGAAGGAAAGATAAAATGGTTTTAGGATTGAAACCTTTAAAAATCTTTTGTTTTTTCTTTCTTGGCGCCTTTGGTATGTGGGACAGATTTTTTATTCCAGCTTTGTCGGCTTATTGTCGTGTCTCTTGAATGGCAATGCTAGTCATCATCACGCACCGGGCTCTGGCGGTGCTGCTTTTTTTGCGCTTGATGATGCTTGTCGGCCAACATCTTTTCCTTGGCCCGCTTGCTGCGTTTTCTTTTCTGTCGCCTGATCTTTTCGGCCAATTGTTGCCGGGCGCTAAGCTTACCCAACCTTTCGGCTTCGATTTTATCCACCAGCAACCGCCGGGCCAGGAAACGGTTAAGGCTTTGCGATCGCTCTTGATCGCAGCGTACCGCCGTTTGGGTGGGAATGTGCTTGAGTACCACGCAGGTGGAGGTCTTGTTGACGTGCTGCCCGCCCGGACCTTGCGAACGGACAAACCGCTCTTCCAGGTCACGTTCCTCAATCCCCAAGCCGGCCATTTTTTCTTCCAGGGTTTTGCGTTTTTTTTCCGAGACAACATGATCTGCCATTGCTTTCTCCACGACACAGGGTAAAAACAGTTTACGCTGTCAGCAACCGGGAATGCAAGGAGTATCATCTCAGGGATAATAGATTCCATCTTCGGAATCACATACTATCACGTTTTTGATGTTTTAAACGGGTATAACTGTGGTAATCTGTGGCAGTTAATCAGAGTAGCAGGAAGGATTTTGTTGTGGCACAACCCGATGCTTTGCAACTAGACATGGATGCCTTTTTTGGCCCCCGGGGTAAATTAGCCTCCATCCTGCCCGGTTATATGGAGAGGCCGGAACAAACCGCCATGGCCAGCACCATCGGCCGGGCGCTTGCCCAAAAACAGCATTGTCTGGCTGAAGCCGGTACGGGCGTCGGCAAAAGTCTGGCTTATTTGATACCGGCCGTAGCCTGGGCGCTGACCCATGAAACCAGAATTCTTATTTCCACCCATACCAAAGCGCTGCAAACGCAACTTATTCAGCAGGAATTGCCCCGGATTGCGGAGGAAACCTTTTTTGGCCAACCCATACGGTATGAAATGTGCCTGGGCGCGGAAAATTATATTTGTCTGCTCCGCTTGATCCGGCTGGCCCATGATCCCCGGGGAGTGGGGCTGGACAGGGAAGCCGGCGCCGCTCTGGCCTATATGCTGGCCTGGAGCCGGCAGGAGGTGACCGGCTTAAGGCAGGATCTTGACCAACCCGTGCCGGAATGGCTGTGGCGCCAGGTGGCGCTTGTCCGTGAAACCTGCATTCATCGTCATTGTCCGTATTTTGAAGACTGTTTTTTACAACAGGCCAGAAAAAAACAGCGGCAGGCCCACGTCCTGGTCAGCAACCACAGCCTGTTTTTTGCCAATATCATGACGGAAGGCAAGTTGTTGCCTGACTTTGGCGCGGTCATTTTGGATGAAGCCCATAAGGTTGAAGATGTAGCCACCCAGTTTTTCAGCCAGGAATTGAGCCAGGCCCAATTGACAGGATTGTTGCACGAACTCCGGGAGAAGGGGCGGGGCGGTATATTGCGCCAGGTCCGGGGCTTGCCGGAAGGCTTGCTGGCCGATTGGGAACAGCAGGCCCAGGATGTCCTGGAACAACAGGCTGCTTGGTGGCAAAGTCTCAGCAGCGCTCTCGGGCAGCAAGATGTGCTGAGCTATGACGACAGGGTGGTACTGGCTTCATCTGCTCCTGTGGGCGCGATGGAAAACCTGGCCCGCGGCATCAAGGAAGCGGCCGACATGGTGGAAACAGAAGAGGAGAACAAAACCGTTACCTTGCTGGCGGCAAGGCTCGATCAGGCTTCCCGTATCATGGCGGATTGGGAAGGCAGGCAGACACCGGATATGGTCTATTGGGCGGAAAGCTATT
>CAYVTN010000476.1:0-1992 GCA_964454395.1 uncultured bacterium
GGACAATATGGTTTAATTAATTTTGTTTTTAATTGTATTCATTTATGTTAATGGTCATAGTTAATCTTTTAATTGATGTTTCTATTTGTTTTTTAAGCCGCACTGCGCACTGATAGCCGCCTTGGTTTGGCTTTGCGCAGTTGAACGTCAGGGAGCGATGTTGGCGGTAACTCGAGCGCTTGGCGTACCCCTTTGTACCTGGTCATCATTGACCTCAAAAGGCCCTCTGAGCCGGACTTTTGTAAAGGCATCCAGGTAAGACCCAAGGTTTCAAAAGCCTCGATTCAAGCTGCCAAGTCATCTTTGGCATGGGGTGACATTTTTCCAGAAAGATAAGTTGCATTTTGTTGTTCCACCCTTTTCAGAAGCAGCTTAAATAAACGATCACCACCCTGCATGGGGTTTTGGGCAAAATCACAATAGGCTTTACGTACTTCCGATCCCGGCTCCTTCATAGCCTTCACCAATTCAGAGTTCAAAAGGCCGCTTAGTTTTGCGGTCAAATAAGTCATCGGATGGCGTTGCATCATCCAAGTCTCCCAGGCCGTGGCCAACTTTCGGGGCAGCAGGTTACTTATCGATAGTTGAAGGCCTATCCAGGCCTTCTGAGCTTGTGAAGTCCAATGCCGTAAACTATTGGCGTTTCGAGATATTTCAACTGGTTCAAACGCATGGTCATAGGCCTGCCTGGCTTGGCGCCATACCACCATCTCAAAAAAGAGCTTATTTAAAACAGACTGCCCTTTTCCGGGCCATACACGCACAGGTACCCCAATAATAAGTTGTCCGGTTGCATCAAAGCGGTAACTTCCCCTGGGACTGGCGGATGGGGTAACCAAAGGTTCCAAACGTACTTGATTGGCCTTGAATTTTATAGCTGACCAATCATCACTTAGAATCAGTGCGGCTTTTTCAAGATCGCTGATGCTGGATAAGAATTGGCTATGGTTGCCCTTGGACCAAGCCAGATATAACCCGAGAAGCTGCCATCCGGCCCATAAAAGCGGTCTTGCAATGACCCTTAGCACTTTCCAGCCGCTACGGCCCTCTTCTATCCGTTTGAGCCACTTGATCAAAAATGAGCCTGATGCTGTGAGAGAATGGCCGCTAAAATCATTAATAGTTGTTTCCGAAGCCAGGTAAGGGACCGAACGGACCTGTTGGCGTCTCTTCCAATTACGGCTTACAGCACGGTCAAAACGAATGGCAACTAATTCCTCAACCAAGGTATCCCATAGGGCGCCCAGTCCCGACCACCATGACCGCTGCATGCTGATCACTGTCACCCTGTCATTTTCCTCCATCTTGCTGAGATGATAAAATTCATGGGCTAATAGGGCTATCCTTTGACCTTGTGATAAATTAGAAAATTTGCGTGGCAGGTTCAAACGCAAGGCGCCGTTTTGTTGCACCACATGGGCCAGACTGCCGCCCCAAAGGACTAACTTCCACCAGGATAAATTGGTGGTTTTTAATGCCACCTGGCTAAGGATAGAGGGATAAAGATCACTTTCTCCATTGACCCATTGATTCCATGCCGTCCATCCCGGAATCGTAAGACCGGCCTGCTTCATGGCCATTAAATCAGCGGAAAAGCCACTCCGTTCATAGGCGCCACTACGCTGTTTACCCAAAGCTGCAAGCAGGGGCAAGCGCATCAGGAAATAACCGACAGGCACCACGGAAACCAACGTTCCCAGCCCCCGGCCCGTATCCACTCCGTTCAAATAAAGAATCACATCCAAAAGCATTCCTGCCGCCGCTATGGCCCCGATCATGGACAGACGCCGTTTTCTTTTCGTTTTTGCAGGCTTGGCTGTTCCTGCAGTATTCCCTTTCCTTTTTTCCCCTCCATCCCATAGCACAGTGTAAGGCATGGCCGGCAAAAGGGCTTCCACTACTTCTTCCTGTTCCTGATCTTGAAACAAAACATTCACGCCAGTAAATATACTCCTCAGATTCGGGCGTTCGGCAAACAAACGATGCACAACG
>CAYVTN010000477.1:0-1987 GCA_964454395.1 uncultured bacterium
GGAAAACCGCTTGGCCAAGATCTATGTGGAACCAGGCTGGGGCAACTACGAGCTGCTCCGTCTGCTGGCCGGCTATGAACAATCGAGTTTGTTTGGTTCGGGACAACAGCTTAATGTGGAAGGTAAAATATCTTTTAAGGAACGTTCGCTAAAAGTGCAGCTCCAGAATCCTGATTTTCTTTTCGATGGGTTAACCAGTCAGGTGACCGGATTTGGTCAATACCGAATCGAGCCGGCCTACAACCGCAAGGAATACGGCCTGGGGGTGCAGTTCTATCCAACTTGGATCGAAAAAATGGATCTGACCGCCGGTTACGTGCTTAGTGCCGTGACCTTGGAGGTGCCTTATAGTGCCCAAAATGTGCCGGCGCCTGGAAATTATGAAATCGGCACCGCCAGCTTGAATTGGCGTTGGGATGACCGGGACAATTTATTATTCCCCGGCCGGGGGACCCTGGCCACGGCCGGCTTGGAAATGGTAGATCCCCTCCTGGGGCAGCAAATGGTTTTCTACCGCACCACCTGGGAAATCCGCCATTATTGGTCTGTTGTCGGCAGCAGTATCCTGGCCATCCGCGTCATGGGCGGACTTATTTTAATGACTCAAGCCAACAATCCTTTGCCGGTTTCGGAACGTTTTTTTAACGGCGGCGAAAACAGCGTGCGCAGTTTTAGTCAATCCGAGTTGGGACCGAAAGACCCCAACGGCCGTCCGGCCGGAGGATTGGGGTTCAACACGCTGAATGTATCGTGGCGCCAGGAAATTATCGATCCTTGGTATCTTAATTTGTTCTTTGACTACGGCAATATTTCACCCTCGGCCAACCGAACGCCGCTGGTGCGCGCCACCAGCCTGAAGGCGACCTTGGATGATTTTTTTCTTAATTTCCGTCCTGGCCTGGGACTGGGGGTGCAATATCTACTGCCCATCGGCACAGCGCGGCTGGAAGTGGCGTTTAATCCAGACCAAAACCGGGACTTGGGTGAACCGCTCTATCAGGTGAATCTTGGTTTGGGAACAGCGTTTTAAACAGCAACGTTCAGCTCTTGGTAGGCGATCTTGTAAACAGGGGTCCAATAAAAAAGGAGGGCATCATCATGAAGCTGCAGGGGCGCATTTGGATTGGGACGTCGGGCTGGCATTATCCGCATTGGAAAGGGGTGTTTTATCCTTTGAGCCAACCGGAAAGAGAATGGCTCAACTATTATGCCCGACATTTTAATACGGTTGAACTTAATAATTCCTTTTACCACCTGCCCTCAAAAGAACAGTTCCAGGCATGGAAAAGCCAAACCCCGACGCATTTCCTGTTCAGCGTTAAAGCGTCGCGGTTTATGACGCACATGAAAAAGTTCAAGGATGCCATGGAACCCTGGCGGACCCTCTTGGAACGGGCCGGACTGCTGGAGAAAAAATTAGGCCCCATTTTATTGCAATTGCCGGGCCACTGGAAAATTAACCGCGAGCGGTTGCGGACATTTTTAGCCATGGTGCCCAAAGGGTTGCGACTGGCATTTGAATTTCGCGATCCTTCCTGGTTTGACGAAGAAATTTACGAGCTCCTGGAACAACATGAAGCTGCTTTTTGTATTTACGAGTTTGATCACCGCCTGTCTCCGGGGGTGGTCAGTGCCGGCTACATTTATATCCGCCTGCACGGACCGGAGGGCGCCTACGAAGGAAGTTACAGCGACCTTATCCTGCAAGAATGGGGCACCAAAATTGCCCAATGGGCTTTGAGCGGAAAAGATGTTTATTGTTATTTTGACAATGACCAAGGGGGTTATGCCGTGCAAAATGCGCTGACCCTGCGGCGCCTGTTGCATTTGCCGGAACCGTACTTGATTCACCGTTGATGCCACGGTTTCCCATAACTAGTTCCTGTTGCGGATTGGATGTTGTATCCATCCTTAGGCGGCATTGAGAAAAAACGCTTCAGCCCCGATCAGAATCGATATTATGATGAAAGGGACGCTACGCAGCGAG
>CAYVTN010000478.1:0-1961 GCA_964454395.1 uncultured bacterium
TCAAACGAAAAAGTCCGACAGGCTCCTAGGAGGTTAGGAATTCAAAAGATCCACCACCAAGGCACAAAGAAAAGCCTATTCCTATTATTTTTTGTCTTCCTTGGTGCTTCTTTGTGCCTTGGTGGTGAATATTTATTTGCTGTTTAAGGTAATCCCTACAGCTCTTGGTTTGCATGTCCAAAATGAGTTCACGCCAATTTGGCATTGGGTACAGCTTCCAGGTCCCATTCTGATCGCTGACCGGCCATCAGCCGTTTGGCTCCGGCCACGGCGATCATGGCGGCATTGTCAGTGCACCATTTGATGGGAGGCGAGAAAAAGGGAAGGTTGCGGCCGGCCATAACCCGGGCAAAGGCCTCACGCAGAGCCTGGTTGGCCGCTACGCCGCCGGTGAGCACCATGCCCCGGGCATGATGGCGTTCCATATGGGCCATGGTTTTTTGCAGCAGGTCTTCAACGATGGTTTTTTGAAAAGCAGCGGCGATCTCGGGAATATCCAGGGATTCCCCGTTCTTTTTCTTCCGGTCCACCAGAGTGCGCACGGCCGTCTTGAGGCCGCTGTAGGAAAATTCCAGGGAGCCGTCCTTCATGCGGGGCAGGGAAAAGCGGGGCAAAGTTCCCCGGGCCTGCCGGGCGGCCTTTTCAATAGCCGGGCCTCCGGGATAAGGCAATCCCAATAATTTGGCCACCTTGTCAAATGCCTCCCCCACCGCATCATCACGGGTATTGGCCAGGAGCTCATAACGGGCCAGGGGCTCGCCTTGCACCAAATACAAACTGGTGTGCCCGCCCGAGGCCACCAGCCCGATAAATGGTTTGGGCATGGGATGATGATTGAGCTCCGGTGCGATTAAATGACCTTCCAGATGATTGATGCCGATAAAGGGACATTGCCGGGCCAGGGCCGCGGCTTTGGCATAGTTGAGGCCCACCAGCAATGCGCCCATCAGTCCGGGGCCATAGGTGGCCGCCACACCCCCGATGTCATCCCAGGTGCACTGCGCCTGGCTGAAGGTTTCAGCCACCACACGGGCCATGTCCCGGCTGTGCTGGCGCGAAGCCAACTCGGGAACCACTCCACCATAAGGCTGGTGAAGCTGGAGTTGCGAAGCCACGACCACGGCGCGTACCTGCCCCTGCTCATCGGCAATGGCTGCTGAAGTCTCGTCACAGGAAGTTTCAATGCCCAAAACCAACATACCTTCTCCTCGCAAACAACAAACACCATGCCGCGCTTATCGGACGGCATGGTGTTTGTGAAAATCAGTTGCTGTTTAGAGTCTATATCTGGATTATCTACGGTTTTTGCGTAGATAGTTCCTGTTGCGGAAAGATCAATTTCTCCGTCTCTTCTCCCCCAATGTTTGTTGGGGGGGAGAGGCAGGGCGATGGGGAAAAGCCTTTGATTTTTAAAGATAATCCCTCATCTCAATCCTCCCTGTGCCCGGAACGGGTATCCGACTTCGCTGGACTATAGTCCCAAGAGGAGAGGACTATTTTATTAAGATTAAAAACACTCTTTCGCAACAAGAACCAGATAATCCAGATATACGGAATTTTATCCAGCACCGCACGGTCTGGGTATTGGGCATTGAGAAAAACGTCTTTGCAGGATACAGGGTCTGTACCCTACGCGAATGTCGCCTTCGGGGCCGGCATAACACCCAATCCGCAACATAAACCCGTTAGCCTGCTTTACTTTCCCTTTTCGTACATGCCCGCAATGTGGAGCGCATCTTCGGCGGCTTTGATCTGGGGATCGCCCTCCAGGACCACCTTCTGCGCAGCTTTGGTGCCCTGCAACTTCATGGCCAATTGTTCCCGGATTTTCACCAGGATGTAATCCATGTCTTCGGCCAATTGGTACTTGGTGTACTCAATATTATTATCTTTGAGCCATTGCTCAAAAACCTCCATCATCTTCTCATCCGCTGTTTTGGGTTTGAGTTTTTTCCAGGACG
>CAYVTN010000479.1:0-1908 GCA_964454395.1 uncultured bacterium
AATGGGCCCGAGGTGGGCTGCTAAATAAAAATCAGACGGTGGATTTAGGATAATCATTGCCCTTGCATGCCTTATGCTTTCATTGCATAATGAAAGGCATCTCAGCCTGAATTTTGCCGCAACGACAGTTGTCGGCACGTGAAAAAAACCGGTCAGGAGAGCAAGGCCATGTTTGAAGAGCTGCGACGGCACACGCAAATTCTGGAAATCATCGGGGACACCATCACCGTCAAGGCTGATGATATTGCCTTCGGCGATTTGGCGGTGGTGGAGTTTGGCGCACGTGAGCAGTCCCTGGCCAAGGTGGTGGAACTCAACGGTCCTTTGGTACGGCTGCAAGTCTTCAGCGGCAGCAAGGGCCTGTCCACGGACGCCCATGTCCGCTTTCTGGGCCATCCTCTCAAAGTTACCTGTTCCGACAACATTTTGGGCCGCATTTTCAAAGGGTCCGGCGACATTCTGGATGACGGCCCCGACCTGTCCACGGACCCCACCATCAATGTCATGGGGCCCACGGTCAACCCCATGATGCGGGTTATGCCTTCCAACATGATTCAGACCGAAGTGCCCATGATCGACCTGTTCAATTCCCTGGTGGAGAGCCAGAAAATACCCATTTTTTCCGTGGCCGGTGAACCTTACAACCAACTGCTGGCGCGCATCGGCTTTCAGGCTGATGCCGATGTGGTGGTGTTTGCCGGGTTAGGCTTGATTTTTGACGATTATTATTTTTTCCGCAAAGCTTTTGAAGACCACGGCGTGTTTCATCGCACTGTGATGTACGTCAACCTGGCTTCCGACCCCATCGTGGAGCGCCTGCAGGTGCCTGACCTGGCCCTGGCCGTGGCTGAACACTTTGCCGTTAACCAGCATAAAAGGGTGCTGGTGCTCATGACCGACATGACCGCTTATGCCGACGCCATGAAGGAGATCGGTATTGCCATGGAGCGTATACCCGCCACCAGGGGCTATCTGGGCGACCTCTACACCCAACTGGCCAAGCGCTATGAAAAAGCCTGCGACTACAAAGGCGCCGGCTCGGTCACCATTCTGACCGTGACCACCATGCCCGGCAATGACGTGACCCATCCCGTGCCGGACAACACCGGTTACATCACGGAAGGCCAGCTTTATCTTTACCAAAAGATGATCGACCCCTTTGGCAGCCTGTCGCGCCTCAAGCAGCATGTGGTGGGCAAGGCCACCAGGGAAGACCACGGCCAGATCATGAATACCATGATTCGCTTTTATTCAGAGGCTATGGAAACCCAGCGCAAACAGGCCATGGCGTTTGAACTCTCCGATTATGATCAGAAACTTCTGAAGTTTGGCCGACTGTTTCGCGAGCGCTTCATGGCCATCGAAGTGGCTATGCCCGTACTCCAAGCCCTGGACCGGTGCTGGGAGACCCTGGCCGAGTGTTTTCAGCCGGAAGAATTGCTGATGAAGCAGAGCTTAATCGATAAATATTACCCGGGAAACGATAAAGCACGGGCACAGCAGGCCGAAGATCAGGCCGTATCGCCGAAATAAAAAAAAGACAACCCATAAACATACACTGCGGGCATAGACAGGGGTGAAGCGCTCATTGCAGGGGTTCAACAGGTTGGACCCCGCCGTGAGATGGAGTTATACAACTTGCATGGACCATAAGGATAAACCATGAGCAGAATTTCGATGAATAAAAGCAGCCTGCAAAAAGAGCGGGATAAATTAAAACTGTATCAGCGGCTCCTGCCTTCGCTGGAGCTCAAGCGCATGCAGCTGCTGGGGGAACAAAGAAAGGCGGAAAGAGCGCTCGGCACCCTGCATCAGCAGGAGCAAGAGGCCCTGGCTTTGGTGGGCGCTCAGTTGCCTATGCTGGCCAATAAGGCCATCGCCGTGGCCGGTCTGGTAAAGATTAAAGAC
>CAYVTN010000480.1:0-1904 GCA_964454395.1 uncultured bacterium
GTGGTCCAATACCTTGAGGGAAAAAGGGATTGCTTTTGGCTATATGGGGATAGGCCATTTCTGCAGATACCTTCCATTGACAGTGCCAAAATCCAAAATATCAGTGCCGTCTTACCCGCCATCGCCACCGGTAACACGACCGTGCTGACGGAAAGTCAAGTCGAAAACAAGTTGGACGATGCGGACAAGGCCCTCTTAATTGTGTTTTTGTCCAGTTATGCTCTGGGCGGCAAAAAAACGGACAACAGCATTGTCCTTTCCCCTGGGTACAGGGGCAAGACAAATGATAAGGGAAAACAGTCCACCGGCAAACCCGGCCCTTCGCTCGGTTTCTTGGGATATCTCCATAGTTTTTTGGGGGGTGCCTCACTGGCGGAAACCCTTTGGCTCAATCTCTTCACCCGCGATCAGATAAAGGCCATTGCCCAGTTCAGCAGCGGGATAGGGGCTCCGCCATGGGAGTGCATGCCCCGAGGCGAGGATTGCCCTGTTGCCAGGGAACTGAAGCAAAGCTTTATGGGAAGGTTGATCCCCATGTGCCGTTTCGCCCTGCTGACACAGAAAGGGATCCACTATTCCGAGGGAATTTCTCACCCAGGCCACAAGGACGGCGGATTTGATCTGAGTATTGCCGTGGATTTTTCGGGAAATCCAAAAGTTATCTGGTGTGATCCTGCAAGACGGCCCTGGCGGCAACTGACGTCCCTTCTTTCCTTCTTCAGTACGGATGGAAACACCAAGACCGATTGCATTCAGCTTCGCGTGGGCATTTTGCGGGCAAAAAACGCCGTTCCAGAGTTTACCATTTGGTCCGGCGGCCTCAGGGTCAGCAGCAATGCCGGCGAGCAATACGCCACCGGAGGAGATGATTTTGTGGAGTCAGAAATTACGTTCTTATCGAAATGGATGGGAGAAATATGGTTTACCAACCTCAAGAGCGAAATGGACATCCTCGAAAAAATTGCCCAAGTGATTTACGGCGCCACCATTGCCTATTTCAAGCACCAGAAAGCGGATGGAAGGAATCAGGCGGCCCGGGTCAGTGGTCTTTTCTGGCAGCTTTGCGAACGGAGATTCCAGGAATTGATCGATGCCTGTGATGACGCCACCGGCGCAAAGGCCCAGATCGTGCGCCGCTTTTTTGTTGAATCAGCGAATCGGGCCTTTGACTTGTATTGTCCAAGAGATTCCGCCCGGCAGATTGCGGCATGGGCCGCCACCCGGCCGCGTTTAACTCGGTTTTTGACGCATGATACGATGGGAGATGGTAGCGCACCGGCGGTTGGATCTCCGAAAGTGAAGGAGGAAAAATGACTGCGAAGGAAGAAGGGTCTAAGACACAGGGAAGAGGGGTAAAATTTGCACGGTATGTGATCGATAGAGTGAAGTCCGACATGGCTTTTGGCGCCAGGTTGCGGCGAGCCGACAATCCGGCCACGGAATTCCAGGCCTGGGAGTATCTGATCCGGTGGTGCGATATAGAAAAGCCATGGGAACGCCTTCCCTTTATTCTAATCGCCGCAGCGCTGGCCAGGGCCAAACGCAATTCGGACGGAAATCTCGGTCTTGGCCGGAGCATTGCCGGCTGTTACGACGAAGGACGTGATTCGGAGCCTGCCAAGGCCAGGCTTCGCAGACTGCTGGCGTGTGATTCCGTTGAGGAGGCATGCCGGGTGTTACGTCCCATATTGAGCTTGATTCAATCCAAGGGGAAACCTCTATGTTATGGCGGCTTGCTGGATGAGTTGCTCTGGTTTTCAAATTTTGGGGAGCGGCAGAAGACGCGTTGGGCCACCGAGGGTTCGTAAAACCAGCCATTTTTGATCAGCGGCCAGTCGGGGGAGTTTTCGCCGATGGTGCGGCGATAGTCTCCAGGCCATCGAATGTCTGCTCGACGCTCGCGA
>CAYVTN010000481.1:0-1897 GCA_964454395.1 uncultured bacterium
ACGACGCTGGTCGGCTGGAAAGGCTTGATGATAAAATCCCGGGCGCCGGCCTGCATGGCTTCCACCACCAGCGCCTGCTGTCCCATGGCGCTGCAAATGATAATTTTAGCCCCGCCGTCAAGTTCCATGATTTTCTTTACCGCCTCGATGCCACCCATTTCCGGCATGATCAGATCAACGAGCACAATGTCGGGATTTAACCGCTGATAAGCCTCGATCGCCAGAATCCCGTTCTCGGCCTCGCCCACGATCTCATAGCCATGACTGGTCAAGATATTACGAAGCATCATGCGCATGAAGGATGCGTCGTCAACGATAAGGATTTTTGATGCCACGGTATTCTCCTCTCTTCGGCTGAGTATGGTTATATTGTCGCACTGCCGTGCTCATTAGTCCGGATGCGAATGACTTCTTCCACCGGAAGAACGAAAATTTTGCCGTCACCCAGGCGTCCGGAACGTACCACGGCCGTGATTAAATTGATTAAAGACGGCGTTTGTTCGTCGGGCACCACCAGTTCTAACATAACCCTCGGCTGGAATTCAACCAGGTAATTGCCGCTGGCTTTGTGTTCCAACTGGGCGCGGTGAATTCCGAAGCCCTTCACCTCATAAACCGTCATGCCCTGCACCCCCTGCTCCAACAGGGTCTGCTTAACGGTCTCCAACTTGTTCTGCTGAATGATGCATTTAATCAGCTTCATCGGTGCTCCTTGCCTAATCGGCCGAGCCGGAATAAAAACATAGGGCGTGTGTAGGGAACAGTCGCGACTGTTCCCTACAAATCATCTACGAAAAAACGTAGATGTGGAAAATACAGTAACTAAATAATCAGCCGGCGGTGATTGGCGCCGGGTGAGTACTCAAACCGTTCCAGCCAGTCCTGGGCGGATCGCATTTTCTCCGCCGCCCTAAGCGCGGTTTCCGTATTGGGGGCGATCTGGATGAAATGATCCCAAGTGGCAATGGCTTCGTCCCACCAGTTGCGCATGCTGTAGATGGTGGCCAGCCGGTCATAAACCTCGATATGCTTGGGATTCAAATCAATGGTGCGTAAATACTCCACCTCGGATTCATCCAGCAATTTTTTCTGCAAATACACTTCCCCCAGATAATAATGGGCATCGGGGTACGTGGGATTGATGGCCACCGCTTCCAGGAGCACTTTCAAAGCCAGCTCGGGTTGATTGATTTTCTTGTAGATCAATCCCATGTTAGTGCAAGCTTCGACATAATCGGAACGAATCTTCAGTGCTTTTTTATATTCTTCAATGGCTTCTTCAAAACGATCCGTGTTGCGGTAAACATTGGCCAGGTCGTAGTAGGCCGCGGCGTTGTTGGGATCGGCCTTAATGTCCGCCTGCAAGCGCTCAATGGCTTCCTTGAAAATGTCTTTTTTCTTGGAGGCGGCCGCCAGGTTTTTTTGGGCCGTGATGTACTCGGGATCTATTTCCAAAGCCCGGGTGAATTCCTCGATGGCTTTATCGTAGATGCCTTTTTGATAATAGATCACCCCCAGGTTGTTGAAGGCCTTGGCGTATTGGGGATTCAAGGTGATGGCCTTGTGGTACTCTTCCAGGGCATCGTCATAATTGCTGATGTTTTTGTAAGCCATGCCCAGGGAGTTGTGGGCCACGGCGTTCTGCGGATCAAGAGCCAGGGCTTTTTGATATTCAATGATGGCTTCCTCAAAGCGGCCTTTGTCCGCCAGCGCCAACCCCAGATAAATATTGGCTTCGCTGTCCTGGCTGTACACCGGCGAAAGCTCAATAGCGCGGCGAAATTCGGTAATCGCCTGGTCATATTGGTTGAGGCGGTAATAATAAATGCCCAATTGATAATGGCCGTCCGCATAGTGGGGATTTTTGGAGATGGCCACTTCAATTTCGCGGATGGCT
>CAYVTN010000482.1:0-1886 GCA_964454395.1 uncultured bacterium
TTCCAGCACAAACTTGGATAATTCAAGGGGATTGGAGTCGTCAACGATAATGGTCCCCTCGTCGCAGCTCTCCCTGAGGCGTTCGTAATCATCAGCACTGCCTGTTTGGGAACCGGCCACCACGGTCTTCATCCCCAAAAGTCGAAGCGCCTTGAGCAATGAAAAAAGTTTGAAGGCGCCGCCCACATAGATGGCGGCCTTGCGGCCTTGCAATTGCTCACGGTATTGTCTCAGTTGCGGCAGGATACGGTTGATCTCCTCCGCCACCAAAGCCTTGGTCTTCACCATGACTTCCGGCTGTTGGTCAAAATGAGCGGCCACGTCATACAAGGCCTGAGCCGTATCTTCCAGCCCGAAATAGGAGACCCGGATGAAAGGAATGCCGTATTTTTCCTTCATCATCTTGGCCAAGGTGGTCATGGAACCCGAACACTGCACCACATTGAGCGCCGCGCCATGGGCTTTGCGGATATCCGCCACCCGGCTGTCACCAGTCATAACCGAGACCACCTGCACGCCCATCTTGCGGTAATAGTTTTTGATGATCCACGACTCGCCGGCCAGGTTGAACTCACCCAGGATATTGATACTGGCCGGGCTTATGTGGCCGGTGTCACCTGTGCCCACCAGAGTCATCAGGCTTTCGCAGGCAGCTTTATAACCATCTTTCTTGGTACCTTTAAATCCCTCGGAGTGCACGGGAATGACCGGCAAGCCTTTTTCTTGGCTCACTTGGCGGCAGATGCGGCCCACATCATCGCCGATGATACCCACGATGCAGGTGGCATAAACAAAGGCGGCGCCGGGCTGATAGGCATCGATCAGCTCCACCAGCGCCCGGTAGAGCTTTTGCTCCCCGCCATAGATAACGTCCGTTTCCTGCAGGTCAGTGGAAAAACTGAGGCGGTGCAATTGCGGCCCCGAGGACAAAGCGCCGCGGATATCCCAGGTGTAGGCGGCACAGCCAATGGGCCCGTGGATAAGGTGCAGGGCATCACTGATGGGATAAAGCACCACCCGGGAGCCGCAAAACACACACGCCCGCTGGCTGACCGATCCGGCCAGGCTTTTTTTGTCGCACTCCATGGCATAAGCCTGCCGGCCTTTTTCATAGACCTGTTTTTGTCTGTCCTTGAGAATTTCAACCATGACTCCTGCCCTCTTTTTCAAGCGGTCATCACATGCAGTTTTTACATCACCAACTCAAAATTTTCCTCCGAGGCATCCCGGTCCTGCCTGTCCATCAGAGCGTTGAGTATTTTTTCCAGGAGCCGCATGGCCCCGCGATAGCCCGTCACGGGCATGTATTGATGGCCCACGCGGTCATAGATGGGGAAGCCAAAACGAATCAGGGGTATGTCTTCATCGCGGCTGATGTATTTGCAGTAAGTGTTGCCAAAGATAAGATCCACCGGTTCATTCTTGATTAATTGATGGAAATAAAGCACATCCTTGGCCTGGAAAGCGTTCACGTCCTCTCCGGCGATCTCCTTGATGCGGGATACAAATTTCTTACCCGGCGTGCCGGTCACCACATGACGCACATTGATATCCAGATCCTTTAAAAATTGGGTCAGGGCCACCAATTGATCCGGATCGCCGACCAGGGCCGCTTTTTTGCCGTAAAAATACTGGTGCATGTCGGTAATCACATCCAGCACTTGTCCCCTTTCCACTTTGATCGATTCAGGAATGGCAGCGCCCGTGATTTTGCGCACCTTATCCAGAAAGATGTCGGTCTGGCGAAGGCCAATGGGCAGATCAAGCAATTCAAAAGGCACCTTGCATTTGGTATCGAGCAGTTTGGCCGCCGGACCGCTGGCAATCCGGCCCAGGGCTATGGTGGCCCGGCTCTGGCCGGTTGACCGCAGGGCTTTAATGGTGGT
>CAYVTN010000483.1:0-1850 GCA_964454395.1 uncultured bacterium
CCAGATCGAATACCTCCTCAGACAGGCGACGCTGAAGCGCCGGGGCAAATCCGCTTCCGCAGGTCTTGTTGATTTTTGGAAAAACTTAAAATTCAGCTTTTCCATCAACAATATCGTCTATGTGATTGAAAACGGCGGCTTGGCGGTGGATGACCTGCCCGATGACTGGTGGCATTCCGAGGTTGCCCGTCCCGTGACCCGGTTTGAGTTAACCGGCGATGAGGCAGTAACGGCGCTCTTTGGGGTGGCCAAAAATCAATTTTTAGAGAACTGGCGGAACTATCCTTTTTGGCAGGCCGCAGGCCAACAGCAGCTATTGCTGGTAAAAATAGCACATGCGTCAAGCGGCACCGCTTCAACATTTGTCCAAGTCATATTGTCTGTACTTGCCCGTGAATTTCCCAAGGTCAAAGTAATCATTCATGGAACGCCCATTAATCTCCGGGAAGTCCTCACTCACAATCCTCCCAGCACTCTCTGTCCTGCCATGGAATTAAACGACTTAAGGGGGGAGCAACTAAAAGCGCTTTTACAAGCCAAAGCTGAGGAATGGCGCTTGCCGCCAATGCATGGGGCCAGAACCAGTATCGATGCCTTGGTGGCGCTGGCACAATTATCCGGCAGCCGCCATGTGCCGTTGGGAAAAACCTTCGACACCCGCAGCACAGCAAAGTCGCAGACCTTTCACGACCACATCGTCCCCATAGTGGACAATCAAATGTTGTTGCGCGTCTTGGCTTATCTGGCTCGTTTCCCTGATGATGTTCCGAAGATCGTGGAATTAACCAGGATGATGAGTGCCACGGCCGCGGACCGGGATGAGCTTTTCTGGCAGGAATGCCGAAAGCAGGTAAGCCGGTTTTTGCCCAGGCCATGGCCTACACGAATCTACTCAAAGCAGAGCTTGCAGGTGGAAGAGATCGGCTCCCTGAGGGATGATATCGAGACCTTGCGCCGGATGCGGGAATTGGGTATTTCAATGGTGCTGGTAAACCGCAGCAAAGTATTTTTTGACAAGCTGGTAATCGAAGCATACGAAAAAACACTCGGACAACCGGTGCTCCGGATTGATGGTAAAAGAACACCGATGAGCGACATCATCGAAAGCTTGGACGAAGCGTATAGCCAAAACCAGGTGGTAGTGCTGAGCAACCTTAATCAATTTGATAATAATTACCAGGTCTTTAAATTCCACTTGGAAAGACTGGTTGAACAACGGCTCTCAAAGCCCTCTTCCACACCCGGTTTTCAGGTACTAATAACGGCCAAAAGTGATGAAAGCTATGACAATGGCTTGGGGCTGACCGTTTTGCCCTTGGGCCATATGAACCAAAAGGTGTATGCAAAATGGATACGAGTCTCAGTACGTCATCTACCGAAAGAGGTCATTGATCAGATAATTAAGCTTGTGCATGAAGAAGACGGCGAAGGCTTTCAGTTTGGCGATTTATTAAAGGCCCTGGATGCCATCAGTAATTGGCCCGACGGATTGGCTTCTGCGGTGATTGAAAAGGCGGATAATCCAAAACAGTTCATCAAGGCCGTGCATCTCTTTAACCGTCAGCCGAAAGTTAAAGAAGCAATGGCTGATCGTGAATTTAGAAGTGCCGCCATGGCAGCCATTCCCTCAGGCGATAGGTTAGCAAACAGCATCACATCGTTGACCAGCGCCCTGAAAACGGTCAGCAAGGAGCAATTGACCGCTTATTTAAAGGCCTGGCATGCCAGGCAAGATCCCTTGTGCTTGGACAACGGCAAGCGGGGATTCCGCGGTATGGATGCTTTTAAGAAAAAAATCTCTTCTGAATTGCCGGCAAATAAAGCAGCCGTTGCGGTGAACACTTATCTTA
>CAYVTN010000484.1:0-1839 GCA_964454395.1 uncultured bacterium
GGCTGCATTTGCCATTTTAACGTGGAAGACATGGCTGCGCTTATGGCAAGGGCTGATCTTGCTGTCGGCGCAGGGGGAACTACTGTATGGGAACGATGCATGTTAGGGCTTCCCAGTTTGTTAACTACCGTTGCTGAGAATCAGGAAAGAATTATATCTGATATGGCGGAATCTGGTTATTTGTTGTTTGTTGGCCGCTCTGAAGTAGTTTCGGTTGATTCTCTTTATCATGCGCTTGAAATTGCGCTTCAATCTCCATGGCTTTTAATTCGGTTTTCCCGAAAAACACAGTCTATTGTGGATGGCAATGGCGCAGACCGAATTGCGCAGGAGATGATGCCACACGAAATTAGATTACGGAAGGCAACCATGGATGATTGTGAAGCCATCTTTAATTGGCGCAACGCTGAAGAAACACGGCGACATATTTTTAATTTTGAGGCGATTCCATTGGATGAACATCGCAGATGGTTCATGGAAAGCCTTGAAAACCCTAACCGACAGATATTAATTGCCGAACTGTTCGGAAGATCTGCCGGTGTGTTACGCTATGATATAAATGGCCGGTTAGCGGTAATCTCAATTTATACTGTGCCGGGCATTAAAGGTTATGGAATTGGAACACAGATAATCCGTACCGGCAGCAAGTGGCTTCGTCGACATTTCCCTGATATTCATAAAATTCAAGCCAAAGTGCTTCCTGAAAATATAGTGTCGAAGAAGGCTTTTATTAACGCAGGATATACCGAACATCATACAACCTATGAAGAGAGTCTGATAGATGAACCGCGAAAATGAAATTAGTGTCGCTGATAAAAAAATCGGTCCTGGACATCCTCCTTTCATAATAGCCGAGATGTCCGGCAATCATAACCAGTCGCTTGACCGGGCGATGGCGATTGTTGAGGCCGCTGCCAAAGCAGGAGCGAATGCTGTGAAGCTCCAGACCTATACCGCCGACACCATGACCCTTGATATCACTAAAGGGGAATTCTTTATTGAGGATCCCGAGAGTCTGTGGAAGGGCAGATCCCTTTATGAACTTTACAAAGATGCATACACTCCTTGGGAGTGGCATAAGCCGATTTTTGATCGGTGTAAAGAACTGGACATTATCGGTTTTAGTACACCATTTGACGACACAGCAGTTGATTTTCTTGAAGAACTCGATGTCCCCTGTTATAAGATCGCTTCATTTGAAAACACGGACCTCCCGCTTATTCGAAAGGTGGCGGCTACGGGAAAGCCGGTGATAATTTCAACCGGCATGGCAATAATTGCCGAACTGGATGAAACTTTGCGTACCGCTCGTGAAGCAGGATGCAGGGATTTGATTCTACTCAAATGCACCAGTTCCTATCCCGCAACACCTGAAAACACAAATATCCTGACCATTTCCCATATGGCAAAACTGTTCGATTGCCAGGTCGGCCTGTCCGATCATACCATGGGCATTGGCGTAGCCGTGGCCTCTATCGCCCTTGGTGCAACAATGATTGAAAAACATTTCACCTTAAGCCGTGCAGACAGTGGAGTGGATTCAGCCTTTTCCATGGAGCCGGATGAAATGCGTGCCCTTATTATCGAAACCGAAAGGGCATGGCGGGCACTAGGCAAAATAAACTACGGCCCCACCGAAAAAGAGAAAAAGTCTCTCATCTTCCGCCGCTCGCTCTATATTGTGAAAGATATGAAAAAAGGCGACATTTTAACCAAAAAAAACTTAAGAGCAATCCGGCCAGGCTTGGGATTGCCACCAAAATATTATGACATGCTACTCGGCAAGCGTGTCAACAGAAATGTGCAACGCGGAACCGCAGTTAGCTTGGAGCTGGTGGG
>CAYVTN010000485.1:0-1822 GCA_964454395.1 uncultured bacterium
ATTTATAAAAAAGGCTTCCGCGAGGGTTTTTTATCTCTGTGGGGGTTTGCCCTGAAAACCGCTGACCGCCTAAGGATGGATACAATACTCTATCCGCAACAAGAACTAGTTACGAATTTTGAAAAAAATGATGCCGGTATGAATGGCGTAGGGGGGGTAATGGTATACGAGCAGGGGCACGGCGTTTGTCCCGCGAATGCCAGGACGTCGTGCCCCTGCACACGCTACGGACAGCACACACAAAGTAAGGATGTGCAAGCCAGCGTCTTTATTCCAGCTCAGCGGACTTGGAATTTAAAATGACAACTGTTTCGAAGGCTGAGCATGTGATCGCCCATCCTAGCGGGGTGCCAGTTCCTTCTTGATCAGCTTGGTCCATTGCTTTTGTCCTTTGAGATCACGGATCAACTGCTCCAGCCGTTGGGGCGCTTCCTGCTGATAACTTTGATTCAGACTGCGCCGGATACGATGGGCCAATGTTTGGCTGTCCTGACCCGGCATTAAATGCATCAGGCCGAGGAGCAAGCCCGGATTAAGATTATACTTGCGGGCCAGCGTCAGGCACTGACTGGAGGTCAATTTTTCCTGCAGTCCGTATGCTTCAATTTTCAGTGCCAGGCTTTGTTGATCCCAGGCCCGGGATGATTCCAGACCCGGTCCGGGGAGAGCAGCCGGCGCCATGCCATCATGCTTACTTGCCTTCATCGGGACCATAGCCTTGTCATCATCCCCGGGATCACTTTCACGGCCATGGCCGTAACGAAACACCCGGCCGTCCCCGACAGCGCCGGCATCAGGCCGGGACGAGGCTGCGTCAAGACCACTGATATCCGAGGGCGCCGCCCCCTGATTCATTTGCCGAGATCGGCCTTGATATTGGGGCATCTCAAGTTTTTGGTCTTGAGTGGCCTGCTTGATCATTTGAACGCTTTGATCGGCCTGGTCGATGTTTTGCTGATTACGGCGATCCTGATAAACAAAGTAAGTGGTCAACCCCACCAGCACGGTGCCGGTCATAAGGTAGCTCATCCAGGAATGTTTTAAAAATCCTGTTCCTCCGCCGGGGGCGCCGCCCGAAGATTGGTCCGGGCCATGATGTTGTTGCCGTATTTTTTTTAGAATTTCATCCCTGAAGCCTTCGGGCACTTTCATGGGCCCGGGACGGGTGGAAGAAATCCTGGCGCTAAACGCTTTCATGCTTTCCGCTTCTTCGCGCAAAGCCGGATCCTTGGCCAACAGGGCTTCGATTTTCTGCTTCTGCGTCTGGTTGACTTCACCGTCCAAATATGCGGATAACAATTCCAAGGTTTTTTTGCTGATCATGATTGACCGCCTTGCCTGCCGATAATCTGTTTAAGGCGTTGCCGGGCGCGGTAAAGACCGGAACATACCGTGCTCGCCGGAATCTTCATGATTTGTGCAATTTCTTCATAACTCAATTCTTCGTAGTGGCGCAGGATAATCAATTGTTGCTGATCCTGGGGCAGATGGGCTATGGCATCATGAACGGCGACGGCCAATTGTTTATCTTCCAGAATCTCGTCAGCCCGTTTGCTTCTGAGGTCTTCCTGCTGCAGGGGCGGATCCTTGTCGCCCTGGCCATTAAGGGACATATGCTGATAATAATATTGCCGTTTTCTTTTTTCGATCACATTCAAACAATGGTTGCTGGTAATTTTATACAGCCAGGTTTTAAAGGAGGATTCACCCTTGAACATGTTGATTTTCTTAAAGACCTTGATAAATATCTCCTGGGCTGCTTCCACCGCGGTTTGATAATCGGTCAGGTAACGGGCAGCTTGATTTAAAACCCGTTCTTCAT
>CAYVTN010000486.1:0-1796 GCA_964454395.1 uncultured bacterium
CTGAAATCGCACCAGTCTCTTGGAGGCTGTGTGCAAACACCTTTGCAGGCCGCCCACACACCGAATATGTCCCACATGGCGCAAAAGGGCGTGGTGGGCATGACCAAAACCCTGCTGGAGGGGTTTCCTTTGGGCTCGGATGTGGCCAATCTCTCCGTATTGGGCTATGATCCCAGAACTTATTTTACCGGTCGGGCGCCTCTTGAAGCCGCCAATATTGGTGTGGAACTGGGCTCTAAAGACATTGCCTTTCGCTGTAATTTGGTCACCATCAAAAACAATAAAATGGCCGATTACGCCGCCGGGCATATCAGTACTGAAGAGGCCAAACCTTTAATCAAAATGCTTAATCAGAAGCTGGGCTCCGACAAACTTAAGTTTTACCTAGGCACCAGCTACCGCCACCTTCTGGTTTGGAAAAACGGCCCGCTTAAAGCCAAATGCACGCCGCCCCATGATATTACCGGACAGGAGATCGAAGCTTTCCTGCCCAAGGGCAGCGGCCAAGCCGAAGTTCGGCAACTTATGCAGGATTCGCAGTTGTTGCTGATGGGCCATGAGGTCAACCGTGACCGGCGCGCGGAAGGCAAGGCGCCGGCCACCATGATATGGCTGTGGGGCCAGGGGACCAAACCGGCACTGCCCACTTTGACCGAGAAGTATCATCTTACGGGCAGCGTTATTTCCGCAGTTGATTTGGTTAAAGGGCTGGGACGCTATGCCGGCCTATCAGTGGTTAAAGTTCCCGGTGCGACCGGTTATTTGGATACCAATTACAGCGGCAAAGCCGAGGCAGCCCTGAAAGCCTTAAAAGACCAGGATTTTGTTTTTGTGCACGTGGAAGCGCCCGATGAATGCGGACATAACGGTGATGTGCAAGGCAAAATTAAGGCCATCGAGGACTTGGATTGCAAGGTGGTCGGACCTATTTTGCAGGGACTTGAGGGCCGGGCATTTCGCCTTTTGCTGCTGCCCGATCATCCCACACCGCTGGACGTGAGAACTCATACCAATGAACCGGTGCCTTTTATTTTATATCAGGCTCCCCATGAACGCGATTCCGGTGTCATGCATTATGATGAACCTTCGGCGCGTAAGACCAATATGGTGGTGGAGCACGCTTGGGAATTGATGGAGATGCTGATCAAGGATTAGCAGGGAACTGTGGCGACTGTTCCCTACAAAAAATAATTTACACATTTTGTGTATTCGTAGCGAGACGGGATCTAACTGGCTCTTGTTGGAGAATGGGTGTTTTTGATTTGTTCTGTCTCAGCGTAAGGGCGGATTTCAAACCCGCCCCTACTACAAAATGCCTTTCTTTTCATAGCTATTGTTTTGGAGGACGTGAGTTGGGAAAGCTTGTTGTTATGAAATTTGGGGGCGCCACCCTGGCTACGGCCGCTTTGATGAAAGGCGTGGCCAGGCGTATTTCCGGCACCAAAAATGAAGGCCATCAGGTGGTGGTGGTGTTATCCGCGCCCGGTGACATGACCGACGAGCTGATCGACAAAGCCAAGGCCATTACGTCCTCGCCGGATGAACGGGAGATGGACATGCTTCTGGCCACCGGAGAACAACAATCGATTGCGCTCATGGCCATTGCATTAAAAGCACTGGGATGTGATGCCATATCCTTCACCGGGCCCCAGGTGGGCATTATGACCGACGAGGCTTACGGCAAGGCGCGCATTGTCAAAATGGGCGGCGAAAAAATACAAAAAGCCCTTAACCTGGATAAAGTGGTGATTGTGGCGGGGTTTCAAGGCGAAACGGCGGATGAAGAAATTACCACC
>CAYVTN010000487.1:0-1773 GCA_964454395.1 uncultured bacterium
CGGGCCGGTTTAATATCCGTTCCAATCCAAAAATAGTGCACACTCTCCTTTTCTGCAATAAACACCTGCCCAAAATGACGGTTAATGGCAATGCCCGTAGGATGGGTAAAGCGGTAGTCGCCCTCCCCGCTCCGGCCAAAAATATCGAGCAACTGTAAGTTACGGTTGAGCTTGTAAATACGGTCTTCGCCGGGGGAAGTCAGCCATACATTGTCATAATAATCAAGGGCCATCCAGGCCCAGGCCGTTTGGCTTGAGCCCAGGGCTTGGGCCATGACGGTTTGTTGCGGCTTGCCTTCCAGGCTGCATTTGATCAAACGTTGACCGCGCTGATCAAGGATCAACAGAAAGGGACGCTTGTAAAAGGACCAGGGTTCACCGGCTGACGTGACGGCTAATGCCAGTGGCCGGTCGAGCCGTACCTTTGCCGACAGGCGCGGTCCAATTGTCTTGATATATTGATGAGCAGCATTATAATAAGCAAGGCAGTTGGCCGCAGGGTCGCTCACATAACAGCCACCCTGGGTGTCGCAGGCCAGACCGGAAGGCTGCCAAACCAGCCCTTCCGGCGGTGTCAGGGTGACTTGCCAACGCAGTTGACCATGATCAGGGATAAAAGCAAACACCTGTCCGGCCCCAGGATCGCTGAGAAATACGGTGTCCGTGGGGGAAGCGCAAATATCCAGGGGTTGGCGCAAGGGAAGATTTTTACCGGCGGCAAGCAGCGCCAAACGGGTGAGAGAGGGATTGTAGATCACATTGGCCTGGCCCTGATTCACGCCCAGGACGGTTATTTGATAAGCGTTTTCCGTATTGCCCGAGGCAATGCTCTCCAAAAGGGGCATGCAGGTCATGCCCTGGGGATGGTCAAAGCGGACCCGGTTATTGGTAAAGTAAGCCAATTGCTCCTGGGTGCCGCGATGGAGGCCAAAGGGCGTATGCCAAAAAGCGGGATAGATCAGGGTGGTGGCCTGATGGGTGATGACTTGGACATCCTTACCCCGGGCCAGGGAAACCAGGCCAAGGCAAAAGACGGCCAAGAGGATGTGCAGTGATTTCTTCATGCTCAACTGTTAGCATGAAGAAGCAGGACTTGCAATTAAAAACAGCAGGAAGGAAAAATTTTTCACCCCTGCCGCGCGACATGCGGCTATCTTGCGGGCACGGGATCTAAAACCGGGAAAGAAGGTGTGCCATGATAAGAAAACCAGTGGTGGCGGGCTCCTTTTACGATCAGGACGGCAAACGCTTAACCAATCAGGTTCAACAGTGGATGGCACCCTACCAAAACGAGCGCACCGACGCCTGGGCTGCCATGGTGCCCCATGCCGGTTATGTTTACTCCGGCGCTATTGCCGCGCAGACCCTGGCCCAGTTAAAGCCGGTGTCCACGGTCATTCTGTTGGGGCCCAACCATACCGGGCTGGGTGCGGCGGTGGCTGTGGCCCAGGCAGAGGCTTGGAAAACCCCGCTGGGGCGCATGTCCGTGGATGAAGAGGCGGCCTCTCAACTAACCGGCGCTTGCGCTTATGCCCGGCGGGATGATCTGGCCCACCTTTCGGAGCATTCCCTGGAGGTCATTCTCCCCTTTTTACAGCAAGGCGGTCTGGCAAAAGCCATCGTGCCTGTAAGCATCAGCACCCTGGACGTGGACGTGCTGGAAGCCTTGGGCCAGGCCCTGGCGCATTTCATCAAGCACTGCGGGTTGAGTTTGTTTTTGGTGGTGTCTTATGTCATGTATCTTTTTTTGTTTTTGGAGGAATTGTTGTTGTT
>CAYVTN010000488.1:0-1766 GCA_964454395.1 uncultured bacterium
TGCCCCTACATCTTTGGCCAGGGTGTTAATGATGCCGGCAATGTTCATCTGCACTTCATAATTGCAATGCAAGTCCTCTATGCAAATAATGGTCTTGTCTTTCCCAGGGCAGGCGCTTTCTATTTTTCCAAGCTTTTCAGGAATGATAATGGGGTTGCCCTCATAGACAGCTCCCGGCATGGTGGGCATCGCGTATGAGGAGGCCTCAAATGCCCAGGAAACACCCGGGCCAAGCAGGCAAAAAATAAGCAAAATGCTGATTGTTTTCGAAACAATCTTGTCAGCCATTAAAATCCCTCAACAGGGTTCAGGTTATAACCGCCAGCCGCCGGCCGGCATGACACCAGGCAACAAAGATTCCTGAAGGCTTTTTCATGAGCAAGATTTCTTAGTTTAGGATTAACGGGAAATCAAGATAAAAGTTATGGTTTTAGTATACTTATTTGTATAAAGGTCTGCAAGAGAAAGAAGAAAAGAAGCCAGGTGGCTGGCACCAAAAAACACAGGATATCCGGCCTGACGGGGCTGCTTTTGGCGGCAAGCCTCGGGGCATCGATTAATATAATCAAAACCCGGCCGCTGAGGCTGTCGAAGCGGCCGGGATACTGATATCCACTTTAGGCTGAGCCGGCACTGGTCAACTCCTGCCGTTTGAACAATTGTTCCACTATGCTGCGATTTTCTTCCCAAAGCAAACCGTTATGTGGCGCACCCATGATGGTCATCAGTTGTCCCACCCGGCCCCGTGAATAAGCCGCCAGCACAGCTGGCACTTTAAATGCCGCCTGCAATCCCGGTGGCGGTTGATGGGTAAAGCGCAGGCCAATGGTTATGGTTTTGGCATCCAATTGCCTGAAAAATTCATTGTAAAACTCCAGAGCTTGTGTTCCCGTGGCTGGCACTAAAACCGGCTTGCAGGTGGCTGGCACTGGATTTCTGGATTTGCTTGGACTTAATCCAGTCTATTCAGGTTTCAGACTAGCAATTAAAGTCCTAAAATTTAATGCCCGATAATAGGCGTAGACCAACTATCCAGTTATTATAAGGGTAACTATTATGGCGAAACACAAAGGCACCAGTATTCAAACCATACGGAAACATTTACAAAAAACAAATCCGCAAGGGCATGAGCGACTGCTCAATGAATTATCTCCCCAGGCTAAAAAAGCCTATCTCATTGGCATGCCGATAATTTGGATTGATATGAACCTTTATATCGAGATCATTGAAATCGCAGCACCGATTATTTTTCCCAATGATAGATACGACATGGAAAAACTTGGGCGATTATTGGTATTGGAACATTTACCAGGTATATTCAAAGTATTTTTTCCATTATTCACTTTTGATTTTTTAATTAAAAAAGCCACGCGCGTGTGGAGTTATTATTATGACACAGGAAATGCCAGATCTGAAAAAGTGGTCAAGAATGCCAAGGGTAAATGGGAATCATGCTTTGTCCTCTATGAATATCCTAACTTATCTAAAAATTTAAGAAGGCTCATTACCGGCTGGCTGAGTGGTATGGGCGAGTTATGTGGCAGTCAACATACCATAGTAAAATTAGATGACTCCAATCCTAATCGTTGGGAATGGTTGGTCGTGGAAAATTAATCCAACAAGAAATTCTTTCCGATCCTCATTATCCTGAAATATCTTCATTCTCTTTAATCTACGACACTGGATATAATTATAAAATGGTTATTCCGGAGCAAACCGGTGCCAGCCACTTTTTTGAATTATTTTCATTTTTTATGCAAGGAAAT
>CAYVTN010000489.1:0-1756 GCA_964454395.1 uncultured bacterium
GACGCAACATACATAAGGTTTTTAATGATTTTAAGTCCGACAGACTCCTAGGCCGGCAGAGCCGGCATAAAAAATTGTCCCGGCCGGTCAAGACACTGGTTGAAAGGGACGCCTTCGGCAACCCCGATAAGTACCCGTCCGGTCCTTGCCGGTTAAGGAACCGGCAAGGTTAATGGCTCATGGATTCGTGAAAAGTTCTGCGCAATATCTCTTTCTGCTGCTCCGGTAAAAGCTTGGTGAAATGAACGGCATAACCGGAAATGCGAATGGTCAGCTGGGGATAGTTCTCAGGATTTTTTATGGCATCTTTCAACAATTCTTTGTCCAGCACGTTTATATTGATATGCTGACCGCCTTTGTCGAAATAGCCGTCCAGAATGCTGATCAGGTTTGATTTTTGAACGGCCCTGTCCCGGCCCAAGGCGTGGGGTACAATGGAAAAAGTATTGGAGATGCCGTCCTGGGCGGCATAATAAGGTAATTTGGAAACGGAATTAAGACTGGCCAACACCCCGTGCTTTTCCCGTCCATACATAGGGTTGGCGCCGGGGGCAAAAGGCTCGCCCGCCTTACGTCCGTCGGGAGTGGCGCCGGTTTTCTTTCCATACAGGACATTGCTCGTGATCGTCAGGATGGACAAGGTTGGCTTGGCATTGCGGTAGATCGTGTGCTTCCGCAATTCGGTGATGAAGTTTATGATTATTTCACGCGCCCGGCTATCCGCCCGTTCATCGTCATTTCCAAAGGCCGGATAGGTTCCGTCAATTTTAAATGATTCGGTCAGCCCTTGTTTATTGCGGACGGCCTGAACCCGGGCATAACGAATGGCGCAAAACGAGTCCGCCACCGCCGATAATCCGGCGATACCAAAGGCCATCAGACGGTCGACTTTGGTGTCCAGCAAAGCCATCTGGGCGGCTTCGTAGTAATAATGATCATGGGACCAGTGAATGATATTCATGATGTTCACATACTTTTCCGCCAGCCAGGACAACACGTAAAGAAAATTTTCATGCACCTGTTCATAATCAAGATAGCGGCCTTTCAAGGCCGGCACCTTGGGCACCACCAATTCTCCATGAATCTCATCCCGGCCTTGATTTAAAGCCAGCAGCAGGGCTTTGGCTAAATTACAACGGGCTCCGAAGTATTGCATCTGGGATCCCATGCGCAATAAGGATACACAGCAGGAGATGCCGTAATCATCACCGGCGACAGGACGCATCAGATCGTCGTTTTCAAATTGCAGGGAGCTGGTTCTGATGGATATTTCACCGGCAAAATCCTTCCATCCCTGAGGCAACCGTTCCGAATAGGCAATGGTGATGTTCGGTTCAGGCGCCGCCCCCAGATTATTTAATGACTGGAGAAAACGAAAATCTGTTTTGGTAACTTTGGTGCGTCCGTCATTGCCCATGCCGCCCAAGACCAGGGTAACCCAGACCGGATCCCCGGCAAACAGATGGTCATATTCGGGCGGGCGCAACTGGCGAATCATCCTGAGTTTGATCACAAAATCATCAATCAACTCCTGGGCCTCAACCTCTTTCAAGCGCTTGTTTTTCAAATCCCTCTCAAAGTAGATATCAAAAAAGGCGGACAGGTTGCCGATCGACATAGCCGCCCCGTCGGATTCCTTGGCTGCCGCCAAGTAGGCCAGATACACCCATTGAATAGCTTCTTGCGCAGTGGTGGCCGGTTGGCGTAAATCAAAACCATAGGAATCTCCCAATTGGACAATTTCTTCCAGGGCCTG
>CAYVTN010000490.1:0-1719 GCA_964454395.1 uncultured bacterium
AACTGAGTAAAAAACGATAATTGTCCAGGGTGTATTCATGACCCGGATAGATCAGGGTGTTGTCCGGCAGGTGGCGCAGCGTGTTGAGCGAGGCCCACAGTTGGGCGGCGTGACCGTCCAGCAGCCGGCCGCAGCCGCCGACAAACAGGGTATCCCCGGAGAACAACAGTCCCGGGTTGCCGGGCAGATAGTAGCAAACGTGATCACGGGTATGCCCGGGCGTGGCCATGACCTCGATTTGGTAATCGCCAAAGCCGATAGTATCGCCCTGGCCCACCACCCGGTTTACCTCGGGAATAAGAGGGCTGCTGGCAATGATGGGACAGCCAAAGGCGCGCCTGAGGGTATAATTGCCTGCAATATGGTCGAAATGATGATGGGTATTCAGGATAAGTTTCAATTTTAAGTGATGGCGGCAGAGCACATGCTCCACCGGCTCGGCGGCCGTGGGGTCCACCACACAAGCCTCTTGCCCGTTTAAAATCAGGTAAATATAATTATCCCCTAAAGACGTATGCAGCACGGTTGGCGTAATCATGGTTGCATTATAACACAGGCCCCGGTTTGAGACAGGGATTTTTCCCTTGGCCGGAAGAAAGGGACGGCCATGGCCGCGCCACTGATCGTACATTATGAAATGACCTGCGCTATTTTGAAATTGAAGCCCATGGCTACTCCGGCCTGGAAAAGCACAGGCATACCCATGTGATCATCGGCGTCCACGGCCAAGGTCGCAAAGGAAAGCGATATTCCGCTGAAACGGAATTGTTTGCGAAAAAACTTTGCGACCTTGGCGCCTTTGCGGTGGAGAATTTTTTCCGGCTTGTCCGGATTGGGGAGAGGGCAGGTACCGGCCATGTCTAAAAAAAACTACGCAGGCCATGAAGTGGAGGTGGACGACCAAGGCCATATGACCGATCCGGACCAATGGAATGAGGATGTGGCGGTTGCCATTGCCCGGGAGGAAGGCGTGGGCCCTTTAACCGAAAGACATTGGCAAGTCATTCGTTATATCCGCAATGAAACCAAAGCTACGGGCACTTCGCCGACCATCAGAAAAATCAGCAAATTCAGCGGTGCCAACATTAAGGAGTTGTACAGTCTTTTTCCCGCCGGCCCAGGCAGGAAAGCCTCCAAAATAGCGGGCGTTCCCAAGCCTTTGGGTTGTGTTTGAACAACCCGCCGAAGTGACGGGTTAACCGGGAGACTGCAATTGAATCAACAACCATGGAGGCGAGGATATGGCCGAGAACAGCATTAAAAAAGTATCGATCATTATTTCCAAAGGGTCCCTGGACGGCGTGTATCCCGGTCTGATCATGGCCAACGGCGCCCGTATGGAAGGTATTGAGGCTTCATTGTTTTTTACCTTTTTCGGTCTTGACGCCATTGTCAAAAAAAACATGGGGAGGATTAAGGTGGCCACGGTGGGCAATCCGGGCATGCATATGCCCACCTGGCTGGGCGCCGTTCCGGGCATGTCGGCCATGGCCACGGCTATGATGAATAAGAAAATGGAATCCCTCGACATTCCTCAGATTCCCGAATTTATTGAAATGGTCCATGATGCCGGCGCCGGGCTGTATGCCTGCAAGGCCACGGTGGATATGTTTGGGTTGAAAAGAGAAGATTTCTGCGAGCAGGTGGATGGCATCATCACGGTCGGTGATTTTTATGAAAAATCCGCCGGGGCCCAGATCATCTTTACCTAAGCCCGGG
>CAYVTN010000491.1:0-1718 GCA_964454395.1 uncultured bacterium
ATTTGTCCCTTGACCAGTAGGAAAACGCGTTTCATAATTCACCATATTTTAAAACAAATGATTGCAAAGGCCGCCATGATCACCCTGTCTTTCAAACAACGCTTGGACCTTATTCTCAAGCGGTTAAAAAAACGTTATCCTCAGGTAAGCTGCGCCTTGGTTCATCACAATGTTTTTGAACTTCTAGTGGCCACTATTTTATCTGCCCAGTGCACTGATGTGCAGGTCAATAAGGTCACGCCGGCCTTGTTCAAGCGTTATCCAACGCCGGAGACCATGGCTATGGCCAATCCGGTTCACTTGGAAAACCTGGTGCGCTCCACAGGTTTTTACCGTAATAAAGCCAAGAATCTTAAAGCCATGGCCCAACAGGTAGTTGAAGAGTTTGCCGGGCAGGTCCCCGATCAAATGGAACAATTGCTCAGCTTGCCCGGTGTGGCGAGAAAAACGGCCAATGTGGTTCTCGGTGATTGGTTTAAACGCGCGGAAGGTATTGTGGTGGATACTCATGTCAAAAGGATCAGCCGCCTTTTGAGCCTGACCCCATCCACCCAGCCTCCTCAAATTGAAAGGGACCTTATGGCGCTGCTGCCAAGGAAGGAATGGATTGGATTCCCGCACCGCCTGATTCTGCTGGGCCGGGAAATCTGCATTGCCAGAAGGCCCAAATGTCCCCTCTGTCCGCTTAACGACTGCTGTCCTTCAGCGGTATTAACTTAAATCCCGCCATTGCGCCCAGCAGCCCTGTCATGAGGAGAATGCCCGTAAGGCCGCGCAGATGAGCCCAGAGCGGATCAAAAGGCGAGGAGAATACTATTGGCAATAAGGCCGCGCCGCCCAGCGTGGCGCGCGCCAGTATGACAGGCCAAAGGTTTTGGGAAACCCTGCGCAGCCATGTCAGAAGACTTTGATGGCCAAGACCATAAAGCAGGCCCATACCCAGACTGAAAAGAGGCTGTTGGCCATAGGGGTATCCTTTCAGAAGCACGGGCATCTGCCAAAGCCACCACAGCAGCCCTGAACTCAGGGCAATGGCCCAAAATCCGTGTCTGTTCATCAAACGGTACCAAAAGCCCTGCCAAGCCAGCGATTCCATGATGCTGGGTACCACCATGAGCAAAGGGGAATAAATCAATAATGTTCTTAAAAGCTGTCCGTTGGAAGGCAAGACCGGCCCAAGCTCAGGAGATGTGGCACGCAACCGCAGCAAAAAATTGTAGGCAAAATTAATCCGATGCCAGTCCCAGTCCACCAGATTGAACAATACGGAAAGTGCGGCGGCCACTATGGCGAGGGCGGGGAAGAGCAGGTAACCCAGGGCCAGCTTGGGAAAGCCGGGCCATTTTAAAAGGGCCGTTTTGGGCTGGAAAGGCCGGGCTGCGGCCATGGCCCATAGAGCCGCCAAACCGGGGCTGATGGAATACAGCCACAACAGCAGCGGCCCACGGTTGTCCATGACCGGTGCCAGGTCCACGGACCGATGGCGCAACCAGGTCCAAAGGCAAACCGCGGCAAGCCCTAAAAAGGCAGTAAACAACCATAAGGATACGGTTCGTGCAACAGCAGGCGGGCGCATGCGCCATTATAGCTTGAATTTGGACAAAAGGCCAGCACTGCGGAGGCCTTGCTGGTGACAAGGTTATCCTAAATCCACCGTCTGATTTTTATTTGGCAGCCCACCTTGGGCCCATTTTCTTTTTCGGGCTTAAATTGGGACT
>CAYVTN010000492.1:0-1718 GCA_964454395.1 uncultured bacterium
ATTTCACGGCAAGACGCAAATAAAGACTAAGCTAAGGATAATCAGGGATGGATGGCTTATGGCCAAGTTCAACTACATACTCACAGTATTGCTTTTGTGGCCCGGAATGGTGGCGGCCGATCTGGAATTGAGCGGCACCGTGCGCAATGACAGTTTGTTTTGGAGCCATGAGCAAGATATCACCTATATCAATATTCTGGAAAACCAATTGGTGCTGCAACGAAAAGCCGAAAACTGGAAGTTTTACAGTGACTTGCGGGCCAATCTGTATACCAGCACTTATTTTCAAGAAACCACCGGTCCCTTGGACGGCAACAGTTTACTCAGTGTCAACCTGCTCAGGGCCTTCATTAAATATTACACCGGTGCGGGCGATCTGACGGTCGGTAAAACTTATATCAACTTCGGCAATATAGGCGTGTTCAATCCTTTTGAACTGGACCGGAGCCTGACGGTCACTGATCTGAGTTACACCAAGGCCGGTCTCATCGCTGCGGCTTATGACTTTGCCTGGGGCGACCTTTCAGGGGGGAAGGTCTTTGTCAGTCCTGAAGCCCGGGGCACGTCCGCAGCTTTTGGGGGCAGCCTGTATACCCATGTGCAGACTTTTGACGTGGGCATTGTGGCCGACCGGCTCAATCAGAATGACAATTGCGCCGGCCTTTATTTCAAGGGCGATGCCGAAGTTGGCCTTCAGGGCAGTTGGGCCTGGCATGTCAATGACAGTGGGACTTGGGCTTATTCCGAGGTGGTGCTGGGCGCGGATTACAGTTTTTTTGAGGGAAAGCTGTTGACCACGGTACAGGGTTATTACAACGGGCAAGGGCTGGGGTTGAGCCGGACCACAACTTCGTTTTTTTCCCCTGAGTCCAGTTTGCAGACCGAAGCCTTTCCGGACAAGTTTTACCTGTATGCCAACGTTACTTACCAGCCCGATGAATTTTCCACCTGGCAGGTGGATGCCTTTATCAATCTGCAAGACCACAGCAGCTTGCTTATGCCCATGGGAACGGTGATTCTGGCCAATGGTCTGAACCTGAGCGCTCAATTAATTTTGCCCACCGGCGTGGGCCACAGCCAGTACAGCAGAGACCTTTACGGCCACGCCGTAGGGCTGGTCAAAGTGGAGGCCAAATTGTAATTCCTATGCTGCCTTGCTTGCAGGCCTGGCGGTGACCTTGACACAGGAGGACGCGAACATGCTTTTGGATGTCAAAAATCTCAATAAAACCTACTATTCAGGGAAAGTGCCTTTTCAGGCGCTCACCGACATTTCGGTTTCCATCGCAGCCGGAGAATTTACCGCCATTGCCGGACCGTCGGGGTCGGGTAAAACCACGCTGCTCAATTGCATTGGGACCATTGACAAAGCGGATAACGGGCAAATCACCCTGGACGGCACGGAATTGATGGGCAAGGATCCTGATGAATTGGCCCGGCTCCGAAAGGACTATTTCGGGTTTGTTTTTCAGACCTACAATTTGATTCCCGTGCTGACGGTGTATGAAAATGTGGAGATGCCCCTTAAGCTTCTGAAAAAGCATAATCAAGAAGAAATCAAGGGACAGGTCATGGCCATGCTCCAGCGGGTGGGATTGGAAGGCCTGGGGCACAGGCATCCCCTGGAACTCTCGGGCGGTCAGCAACAGCGTGTGTCCATCGCACGGGCGCTGGTGAAAAATCCCAAGATGGTGCTGGCCGATGAACCGACCGCCAAT
>CAYVTN010000493.1:0-1679 GCA_964454395.1 uncultured bacterium
GCGCAACTCCTGAATCACGCCCTGCATTTTCCTGATGGCCTGCAGGTAAGGTGTCACGGTGGTAATCTGCGAGCCGAGGTGCATATGCACGCCCACTGGTTTTAAATGGGACAAACGCTTGGCAGCGCGAAATAAATCCAGGGCCAGGGGAATGGAAAGGCCGAATTTATTTTCCTTTTTTCCCGTGGTAATGTAATGGTGTGTTTTGGCATCCACATCCGGATTGATGCGAAAAGCCACGCGGGCCACTTTTTTTAACCGGCCGGCCACATGATTGATCAGCCGGGCTTCAGGTTCTGATTCCACATTGAACATGAGGATGCCGGCTTTCAGGGCGGCCGCAATTTCGTGCTCGGTCTTGCCCACCCCGGCATAAACAATCTTATCCGACGCAACCCCCACTTTTTGCCCCCGGATCAATTCCCCCTGGGAGACAATGTCCAGGCCCGAGCCTTCCTTTGCCATCAGTCTCAAAATCGATAAATTGGAGTTGGCTTTGACCGAATAACAAATGAGCGGGTCAATTTCCGCAAAGGCGTGTTTGATCTTCCGAAAATGGTTCAGAATGGTTTGCTGACTGTAGAGGTACAGTGGCGTGCCATGGGCCTTAACCACATCGGCCACCGCCACATCTTCACAATGCAATTGCCCTTTTTTAAACTTAAAGTCGTCCATGGCGGCTGTCCTCCAGGTGAAAAAGTCATCACCCGCCTGCTGGACGGGTATTAAAATAGGAAATGTAGCATAGGCCCCTGGCCTTGTCAATGCACTCTAACGAGCCGTTTTGGATAAGACGGTACCGTGTGGGGTAAGAGAAGTTTAAAATCTGCGGGCTAATGAGAGATAATTAAGCTGGGTGAAGTGGGCGTCCATGTCATAGTTGAATTTCAACTTCCAGGGCGCGAGGTTAATGCCCAACGCAAAGGAGAGGCCCTCATAGCTGTCACTGCCGTTGCTCAGGCTATAGGTAAAATGGGAGGTAATACCATTGGCCCAGGTCATTTCCGATCCTAATTGGACTTTTAAGAGGTTATCGAAGGGCGCTTCCACTTTGGCATTGAATTTTAAATTGTTATTCATTTCATAGGTGGTTTCCATTTCCATTTCCACCGGCAAGTTCCAGCCACAGGTCAAATAATGATTGATATCATCATCAGCGTAGACCCGTAGCACCGTATCCATGGGTAAAAAGGCTCCCCATAGTTGTCGGGTCAGGTTGGTTTCCACTCCGGCATGCATTTGCTCGTCTGGTGATATCAGCCAGGTGCCGTTCAGCCAGCTCCTGGGCATGGACTTCAACATCTGTTCGCGCAGCATATTGCGCAAATAGTCCTGCCCTTCGCTAACCACCTGATCACGCGAGGCTTCGGGAAGAGTGATTTTGTCCCCATATAACTGGGCATGCTGTACGGCCATGATCTGCTGGTAGGAGCCGGCCACAGCAGTGGACAACCATAACGCCATCAGGATCATCACTGAGACTGCGATGCGCAAACCCGTTCCCTCCATGATGCGTATCTTGCATAACTGTTCAAGTATACCTGGTGTAGTTTCGGCTGTCAATGGCCAGTGCTTGACCGCCTGCGTGCCAATAGCGGTGCCCAATAGCGGTGCCAGGCACAATAGCGGTGCCAGGCACGAATAAAGATTGCTTATATTTCGATCGAAAATTCCTCCTG
>CAYVTN010000494.1:0-1648 GCA_964454395.1 uncultured bacterium
TGATTTGCCGGCAGTTGTTCGCCTACGGATATTCCATGCAGACGGGCCATGAGGTGAGCCCCACGTTGCGCCTTCCGCTCTATATTTTCGCTTATGCGGCGGCTGTAAGCTGTATCCCCGTCTGCCTGGTATATCTGCACCGATTTCTCCTTTCGGCAATAAGGATTTTTAAAAAATGAGCCCCGTGACAACCGGTATCGTTGGAATTATCCTGTTGCTTACCCTGTTTCTTTTGAGAATGCCCGTAGCATTTTCCATGACTTTGGTCGGCCTTTCAGGGTTTGCCTATTTGACCGGATCGGAGCCGGCCCTGGGCCTGCTGGCGCAGGATATTTTTGATACATTTTCCTCTTATCCACTATCGGTTATTCCCCTGTTCATTCTCATGGGGTCGTTTGCATTTGCCTCCGGGATCAGCCAGCGGCTGTACAACACCACGTATGCGTGGGTTGGTCAATTGCGCGGGGGGCTTACCATTGCCACGGTGCTCGCATGCTCGGGGTTTGCCGCCATTTGCGGCTCAACAGCTGCCACAGCGGCAACGATGGGCAAAATTGCGTTACCAGAGATGAAAAAATACGGCTACAGCAACATGCTGGCCACAGGGACAATTGCTGCAGCCGGAACACTGGGCATCCTGATACCACCCAGCACCATCCTTATCGTTTACGGGATACTGACAGAGGAATCCATTGGGAAACTATTTGTCGCCGGACTCTTGCCGGGCCTCATCCTGAGCCTATTTTTCGTGGCGGTGGTAGCGATTATGTGTTCCAGGAACCCCAAACTGGGACCGGCAGGGGCGCCCACAACATGGCGGGAGAAGCTCAAGGCAACCAAAGGGATTATCGAAGCGGTGCTTCTTTTTGTTCTGACCATCGGTGGATTGTTTCTGGGATGGTTCAGCCCCACACAGGCCGGCGCTATCGGGGCAGGAGGCGCGCTGTTGATCGGTTTGTTCCGCAGGCAGCTCAGCTGGAAAAGTCTTGTTGAATCCGGAATGGATGGGCTTCGTACGTCCTGTATGGTGCTCTTTATCATTACCGGCGCAACGGTGTTTGGACATTTTATGGCCATCACGACCATTCCGTTCATGCTCGCCGACTGGGTCGGCAGCCTGCCGATACCCACCATGGCGATTATGGGGGTCATTATTTTCATCTATTTCATCGGCGGCTTTTTTATGGATTCCATGGCGCTGGTGGTTGTAACCATTCCGATTTTTTTCCCTTTGGTGATGAAACTCGGTTTTGACCCCATCTGGTTTGGCGTGATCATTGTGCTGGTAGCGGAAATGGGTGTTATCACACCACCCGTGGGCGTCAATGTTTTCGTTATTAAGGGCATCGCACCGGATATACCCTTGGAAACTATTTTCAAAGGAATCATGCCCTTTCTGGTGGCCCTCATTCTTTTTACAATCATTTTGATTATTTTTCCCCAGATCGCGACTTACTTGCCCAGCCTTGTGACTTATTAACCGTGAAACGGGCCACGCCTCAAATATTTTATTGGCACCGCAAATAAAGCAAAGGGCTTGTGAAAAGTGTCATGGGCCCGAAGTTCCGAGTTCGCTGGATTTGATTATGGAGATTACGTATGAACCGAGATGACTTACTTGAAGGTAAAAGTGTTTTGATTGTGGACG
>CAYVTN010000495.1:0-1608 GCA_964454395.1 uncultured bacterium
GATTTGAGTTTTTTTCTGAAAAACAAGGATTTTCAGAAAAAAACGGGCGCTGCTGAAGGAGGTTTTGGGGAGTCGGCATTGGATGAATCCGATCTGGATATTCCAACCTTTTTAAGACGCAAATTAGAGGTGAAATAAATGACCAGAACCAACGGCAGAGTGATCCTGGCTTTGGGGCTGGGCTTGCTGGGCCTGTGGTCTGCACAGGCGTTCGCTGCGGCAATCAGCACTACTGCCGTTAATCCCGTTCAAACCGTGCAGCTTCAGATCGACGGCCAGCAAGCCATGGTAGCCTTGCCTACCAAGGACTGGGAGGGAAAACGTTGGGTAGAGCTTAAAAACGCGGTGGAAAAGTTGGGCGGCGCCACTGTCTGGTATCTGGTTACCAAAAAGGTGGTTATTAAAGGTCCACAGGGCCGGCAAGCAGTGGTCACCGCCGGCATGCCCAGAATGGTGGTGGACCGCAGGCATATGGTGCGCTTGCCCCAGGTGCCGCGTATTCTGGACGGCACCATGTGCGTTTCCATGGAAAGCCTGCAAGTGATCTGGTCCCAAGTCTGCGAGCAACAGGCCCGTGAAGAAACCCCTGGCCGGAACACTCGTCAGGAAGCCGCGGGCACGCAACGGCATCAGGCGGTAGCTTCAAAGAGGGCCACTGCGCCCGTCCGCGTGCAACCGCGGCAGCACCTGTTGGTGGTGGTGGACGCCGGTCATGGAGGAAAAGATCCCGGCGCCATCGGCCCCACCAAGTTGAAGGAAAAAACGGTCACGCTGGAAATTGCCCGGCAATTGGCTTACTTTTTAAAAAAACAGGGGATTAAAGTGGTTATGACCAGATCAAATGACCGCTATATTTCCCTGAGAAAAAGAGCTGATTTGGCCAACCGCCTCAAGGCGGATTTATTTGTGTCCATTCATGCCAATGCCTCGCGCAACCGCCGGGCCAATGGCACCCAGGTTTTTATTTATAACCGGGAAGCGTCCTCCCGTCACGCGGCCGAGGCAGCGCAATTGGAAAACCAGGATGCCAATTACCTGGAAATCATCAAGGACGATTTGCGCCAGTCGGTTCATGAATTGGCCAGTGTCAATGCCGCGGGGTTTGTGAGCCAGCAAATGGGCAAGCTGGGTATGGATGTCAAGCGCATTGAACGGGCCCCTTTTTATGTGCTGGCCAAATCGCACATGCCGTCCATTTTGGTGGAAACGGCCTTCATCAGCAACTACAAGGAAGAACGGGAATTGCGCAGCCGCGGATTTTGCAAAAAACTGGCCCGGGGGATTTTTGACGGCGTTGCCAACTATTATCGGGTGGCCGCCGGACATCAGCGCCAGGCCATGGCCGAGGCGAAACGCTAGGAGACTGAAATTAGTCAAAAACACGAAAATCGAGAATTGATCCCGTTGTTGTTGACGGGATCGATTGCTCGGGAGCTTGAGTAACCAATGGCTCAAGCGCCCAGGGAGGGATTCAAGGTGGCATTTCATAAAAAAGGGATCGGCGCTTTGATGGCGGCAGGTCTTATCATGTTGACAGGTTGTGCTTCTCAGGAACTCAAATCCGTGGATGTCGGTCAGGAACAAGAACCCCATATTCTGCAAAAGATC
>CAYVTN010000496.1:0-1601 GCA_964454395.1 uncultured bacterium
AATGGGCAACTGGCTGACGAAATCAATAACGGGCTTGGGCAGGCCCCAGATATGGACCGGAAAAACGAAGCCCAAGGCATTTACGTCCTGCGGCACAGCCTTTATTTGCCAGTTTTTCATGGCACGAATGGCAATGTCACTATGAATTATTTCTCCAAATTGCCGGCATACCCACAATGAATTGCCGGTACCGGTATAATAAAAGAGTATGGTTTTCATTTCCCGCTCCAGTAAATTGCTCCGCAGCAAGCTGCCTACGGAGTCTCAAGGTATCCCTCACCCCTACCCCGCTCCCTAAAAGGGTGAGGGAAAGCTGTAATCGATTAGTATTATCAAAAATTACGGGTATAGCTGACGGCCCTATCCCATCATTTTAGAAGACGAACTTAAAAAATCAACGTTTTTATTGTCTCCGGAATAAATGGCGCCAAAACCTTTTTTTTATAATCGGATCAGGTTGTACGCCGGCTTTAATTTGCTGTTTCCGAAAAAGATTTTTATCCTCGGGATGACCGCCCCACTTTTCCTGAAAGCGCTTTAAATCAAGCTCCTGTTGTTCAGCATTTTTGGCAATGGCGGTTCTGGTGACCTTGCCGGGATGATAAACCGGGCAAGGCACGGTGAACCGTTTGGCGCCGGCCACCGCCACTTTCATTAAAAAATCATCGGAAGCACAGATATTTTTATACTTGGTATCCCAGCCGCCAATTTGATTAAACAGACTTTTGGTGCACATCCAACAGGAACCGGTGGCCCGGTAGTGTTCCAAAGGCGCATGCATGCCCAGGCGGTGGAGCTGTTTTAGTTTATGCAGAGTCAAATCTTCTTGATTTTTAAAAAAAGCGACGCCTATTTTTTTTTGTATCCAGGGCCAATTAGGTGATATCACCGCTGTCGGTTCCTCTTTCATCCAATGGCTCAGGACCGACAGGCTGCGTGGTCCAAAAATGATATCATTATCGGCTTGCAGAATGATTTCCCGTTTGGCCAGGGCCACGCCTTTATTGATGGCTGCGGCCACGCCTTGGTTTTCAGCAAAGGCAAAATAGACAAGATTCATGAAATTGGGATTCTTTTTCAAGTCGTATTGTTTAACGAGCTCCGCAGTGCCGTCACTGGAACCATTATCAACAAACACCAATTCATACGGCATGTCGGCACAATTGGGATCGCTCAGGCTTTTTAAAAACATTTCCGTGTAATGGCGCTGATTGAAGGCCATAGAGATGATGGAAATCATGGCTGGCAATCCTTTTTTAGCAGCATAAAATAATTATTGGGCGATTCTATGGGAGCAAAGGCCTCTTCCAGTTTCAGACCGGTTTTCTTTATGATGGCAGCTAGTTGTTTCCTAGAGCAGCCCGGTTGTCCCAATTCCCAGTGGTGTTCCGCATCCATTGGTGGTTTCTTAAACCATCGCGGCCAATGCACCACCCAGAAACGTTTGTGTCCTCCCGGATATTTGTGCAGATTAAAAAAAGCATGGCCCGCATAGGGAACCGAAATCAGTACCGCCCGGCGACAAACTCTTTTTAATTCAATCAGCGCATGGTGCAGCGATGACAGAGGAAGATGCTCCAGGACTTGGCAGCATAGAATCA
>CAYVTN010000497.1:0-1590 GCA_964454395.1 uncultured bacterium
ATCTGGAAATAAAATAGATAAGGCAATGAAGGTGATTGCTGAACAGAGTATGCCATAAACTGACGGATCGAGACCGGTTTTAGTTAAAAATGACGGCAATGAAACAATTTTGGTCAGAAGCAGCAAGGTCACACCCCCGCCCGCCAACATGCCAAATAAGGCTCCGGTAGAACTGCTTTTTTTCCAAAAGTAAGCACCAAGGGTAGGAATAAATAATCCCGATACCATGAAGGCATAGGCATATAAAATGGCATCAAGCACGGTTTTGAAATGGATAGCAATAATGACGGCCAATAATCCAATAAATAAGGTCGATAGTTGAGAAAGACGAATTAATGAATTTTTTGAAGCCTGCGGGATAAAGTGCCTATGAATAATGTCATTGACGATGTTACCGGAAGAGGCCATGAGACAGCTGTCGGCAGTGGACATGATGGCGGAAAAATACGAAGCAATAACAATACCCGTGACACCTAGGGGCAGAACGTTTTTAATGAGTAAAGGTAACCCCATTTCCGCATCTGCTTGAGGAAAAAACACCCGTGCGCACATGCCAAGAAAAACGCCGGAGATGGCCATGACGGGATACTCGAAAATACCCGCTATAAACCAGGCTCTTTTAGCCTCCTTTTCATTTTTGCAGGCATAAATTCTTTGGTACAAGGTCATGCCAATCAACCATATGGGTATAATTGTAATCATCCAGTTGATGAATTTTATCCAACTTAAGTTGAAAAGGGAAAAGAAATTGGGAGGCAGGGAAGATACCAAGACGTGCCAGCCGCCTAGTTTCCATAAGGCTACTGGAATCGTAATGAAAATCAATCCGAAAAGAAGGATGATCCATTGAATGGTATCCGTATAAATAACGGCTTTTAATCCACCGGCCACAGTATACAGGATGGTAATTAAGGCAATAGTATAAACAGAAAATTGGAGTGGCGTAATACCAAAGGGAGCCCGGGTGATCATGGTCGCAGCAGCCAATTTGGCTCCGGCCAATATTTGAGCGCCCGTGAATCCCAGGTAACCAATTCCGGAAATAATGGCCGCGACTAAAGCAACTTTACTATTGAATCGGAAACGAAGAAAATCAGGGTAGGTGAGCATGTTATGATGGGCGTCAATCTTTTTGATTTTGGGAATGATCAACACGGCAGAAACCCAAGCACCTACCAAACCAGTAAACAAAAGCCAGGAACCGGACAAACCCATGGCAAATCCCAGCCCGCCCAGTCCGATGGAAAATCCGCCGCCCACATCGGTTGCGACAATTGACAAGCCGACGTGGTGGGCTTTGACAGAACGGCTGCCAACATAATAATCTTCCGTTGTTTCGTTTTTCCTATAGAAATAAAGACCGACACCAACCACCCCGCATAAATATAAACCAAAAATAATATAATCAATAATGTGCATGAAGTTGACCTCCCGATAATAGATTAGTTAAAGCCCATGGGATTTGATGCGAGGCAGGATGTATTTCAAAGTATTTTGATAAATAACCATATTATGTCATACCCGTCAATGGCTAATGCCCTATAATACCTGATTTTTTGATAAGTATAAGACCTGGCAAACCGGTGCCAG
>CAYVTN010000498.1:0-1588 GCA_964454395.1 uncultured bacterium
AAAGCCTGGAAGATATTGTTTTTCGTTATTGGGATCAACTTAAGCTGGCCTTCAAAATTCTGATCAAACAGGAATTGACCAAAAAAAACGCCAAGACCTTTGCGATTGTCAACCGCATCGAACGGTTTGCCGGCACGGTCAAAGATTTCCTGGAACAAAAAAACAAGGGTGCATTTTACGAGCAAAAGGTGGGGTATGCCGTTCAGTTTTACGGCCAGCCGGTGATGGAGAAAAACAGCAATGTGCTCATGCTGGTCAATTATAAGATCACGCCGGACCATTACATCCTGGCCGGGACCAAAGGCAAAATTGTCAATCGCGCCAATAGTAGTGCCAAAAAGGTCCGGGTGAAATGGAAAAGCTCGGTCAGCGGTTATATGAAAAACAGGGGAAGCGTGGAAATGCTGCTTGACCGGCGTTTACTGACATTGATTTCCTAAGCCTGCAAATCTTGAATAAAGATGCAGTTTCATGGCAGGGGCGTATGAAAATAGGTCCCTGTCTTGTCGTGCTATTCTTGGCATGTGTAGGGGCCCGGCGCGCCGTGCCCCTACGGCTTCAATTATTACACATCATGCGTACATCGTGTTGACATAGACTAATCCGGGCGGACCAGAAATAAAAACGTTTTAGGAAGAATAGAGGCCAGTTTTTTCAGATGTTAAGCACCATCCCCTTTGTGAAGCATAAGCTCCTTTTGGCCATGACCCTGGTGGCCCTGATATCCGGCTGTGCCACAGTGCCGCAAGCGCCGCCACCGCAAATTATCGAGGCCGGTGTCGGTGCGGAATTCACGCCGGCGGTTCTGGATAAAATCTCCGATGAACTCAAGCTGGCCCAGGACAGCTATGGGGCGGAGGATTACAAGGGCGCGCAGCAAGCCTGTGAAAAAGCGGGCCGCTTGCTCTATGGCGTAAAAAGACCGGAAGACGGCAATGCCGATTATTTTAAACTTCAATCCAAATGCGCCCTGCTTACCCTGCGATTAAACCACCTGCTCTATCAAACCTCGCCCGACCTGGATCCGGATACCTTTACCATGCCCATTCCCTACAATCCGCGCATTGAAAAACAACTGGAGTACTTTCTGACTTACGGCAAGGAATCTTTTGCCCGCTGGCTGCGCCGGTCGGGCAAGTATGTGCCCGCGCTGCGCGCCTATTTCAAGGAACAAGGGCTGCCGGAGGATCTGGTTTACCTTGCCTTGATCGAGTCCGGCTTTAATCCTCGTAACCGTTCCTCCAAGGCGGCGGTGGGATTATTTCAATTCATCCGGGGTACCGCGGAAATGGTGGGGCTGAAGGAAACCTATTGGCTTGATGAAAGGCGTCATCCGGAAAAAGCGGCGGAAGCGGCGGTACAGCACCTGCGTTCCCTGTATAAAACATTTCATGATTGGGACCTGACCCTGGCCGCTTATAATGCCGGGGAAGGCCGGGTCAGACAGGCCATGAAAAGCCAGGGCAAAAAAGATTATTGGGAACTGGCCCTGCCGCCGGAGACGGAAGCTTATGTCCCGAAATTTTATGCAGCCTTGATTATTGCCCGCGAGCCCGAACTTTATGGCTTTAATCCCAAGCTGGAGGAG
>CAYVTN010000499.1:0-1555 GCA_964454395.1 uncultured bacterium
GGAGACGCAACATACATAAGGTTTTTAATGATTTTAAGTCCGACAGACTCCTAGTGTAGTGCGTCATAAATACCTTTACAGACGTCACCCCGGCATCCCGCATACGCGGGGCAAGTTGCTTGTAGCCGGGGTCCGGTAAAGCTATTAATGATGGCAAAAATCCCTGGATTCCGGCTAAAATCACGCCGGAATGACGCAGGAGATGTAAAAGCAAATATAAAGAAGTGTTGGACGCACCACACTAGTTCTTGTTGTGGAAAGAGTTTTTTTGATCTTTATAAAATAGTCCTCTCCTCTTGGGACTATCGATAGAAAATCGGTGGCTGGCACCAAAGCCCATAGAGCTCCATCCCATCTCACTGACCATTTTTCCGGACGGGCCGGCTTGGGAAATTATTTTCCCGTTGGATAACGGTGTTTACACGGAGAATGCCACAGATAGGGCATTAAGTCAAATTTTTAAGGTCATGGAGTATTCCTGCGAGACGTTTCTCTTGTTAAACTGTTACTAAATCTTTTATAATCGCAAGAAAAAGCTTCCGACATGGGGGGTTACGTTTGTTCAGTTTCACGCCAATGGCCCTACCCTTGTGTCCCTGAAAGCGGGGTAATTCCACCATATGAGTCGTCATAAAATCTGGATTTATCTTATTCCCCTATTATTATTGTTAACCGGTTGTTCGGAGGCCGTGCTTTTTCACCCCCAAGGACAGATCGGCCGGGAAGAGGAAATGGTGATCCTGATAACCGGGGGGCTCATGCTGCTCATCGTTATTCCGGTTATTTTTTTAACGCTGCTGTTTGCCTGGAAATACCGTGCCTCTGGGAAGAACGGAACATCCGCCCCGAAACCTTTGAAATCGAAATTTTTGGAAGTGTCCATGTGGCTGGCCCCGGCCTTAATTGTCTGCTTCCTTGCCGTTATCTCCTGGACCATGTCCCACCGGCTTGATCCCTTCCGTCCGATCGAAGGCAAGGGCACGCCTCTGGTGATCCAGGTCATTGCGCTTGACTGGAAATGGTTGTTTGTCTACCCCGATCAAGAGGTGGCCTCTGTCAATGAAGTGGCCATGCCCGTGAACGTGCCCGTCCACTTTCTCATTACCTCGGATACGGTCATGAATTCTTTTTTTATTCCCCAGCTCGGCAGCCAGATGTATGCCATGGCCGGCATGCAGTCCGAATTGTTTCTGATTGCCGACAAGGCCGGCGCCTACGCGGGGTTCTCGGCCAACATCAGCGGCCTCGGCTTCAGCGGCATGAAGTTCACCGCCCGGGCCCTTCCGGCAGAACAGTTTAAGGCCTGGATCCAAGCCGCGCGGACGGCTCCTTTGAAGTTGGACAGGCAGGCCTATCTCCGGCTGAAGCTGCCAAGCAAAAATAACCCGGTGGCGTATTATTCCAACGCCGATCCCGGGCTTTTTTCCAATATCATTGATGACTATACCTATGCAACTGAACCTAAAGTAAAAAAATAGTGGCTGTGAAAATGCCTCCTGAGGAGAGATCATGTTTGGTAAACTGAGCCTGGCCGCGCTTCCCCTGAAAGACCCGC
>CAYVTN010000500.1:0-1504 GCA_964454395.1 uncultured bacterium
GTCCTTGGGACGGCGGCAGGGTTCTACATTGGCTGAAGCCCACGGTTCCGGTCCCAGCACCCGTAAAAAAGTGGCGGGATTGAAGGTGGACGCCCCTTTTTCCAAATCATAAGGCTGAACCACCAGGCATCCTTGCCCGGCCCAAAACTGTTGCAATGCTTGAATGATTTCCTGAAATGTCATGCCTTGCTCCTCATGCCGACAATATCGTCAGTTCATTCCCTTCGTTTTAACCCGGCCAAGCCAGAATAAAGACGCTGTCTTCAGGCAGGGGCCTATTGTCATTGATGCCCGAATCAAGGGTAATACGCCCCTGCTTTACGAGTGCTATTCTTGGCAGGCGCAGGGACACGGCGCGCCGTGCCCCTACGGTTTCAATTATCCACCCCGACCGGTAAATATATTATCTGGACGGGACGCCTTCAATTGCGCGTCATGCGTATATCCTGCAGACACCGTATCTAAACCGGCAACGCCGGAATAAAAACATAGGGCGTGTGCAGGGAACAGTCGTGACTGTTCCCTGCACATTATCTACAAAAAAACGTAGATGTTGGAAATACAGCATCTAATGCCCCGCTACTTGCCGTGGAGATTCAAGCAGGGGCTTCGGCGGATGTTATTTGAGGGTACCCTGGGGAGCACTCCAGGGCAATTCATCCACTGCAGTTTTAAAACGGTCGCTTTTTAAAGGTTTGCCCAAATGATAATAAATGACCTTGTCTAAAAATTCCCTGACTTCCTTTTCCAAGCGGGGTTGAATCTGCAGCCTTTGAAAATGGCGGGGATCCATGGCCATTACTTTCATCATTAACCGTCTGGCCCCCACGGAGATCGCCGGGGTTCCGTGGGGACTGCAATTATGGCAGACCAAGCCCCCGGCTTCAAGATCAAATGACATCTTTTCGTCTTTTACCTGGCACTGATAACAAGATTCCAGATTCAACCCAAAGCCCAACCGCTCCCAAAAGTGGATTTCAAACCAAACGGCCAAGTGTCTGGGCGAAAGACCGGCTTCGAGTATGGCCAGTGCTTGAAGCAACAACTGATAGAGCTCGGGCAGGGGCTGATGTTCCTCAGTGGCGGCATCCACCAATTCCGCCATCCGGCTGGCCTGGGCCAGAGCGTCCAAATTTTTCTTCAGGTGGGGATAAGCCGTGATGACCTGTGCCTGGGTGATACGCACCAGGGCCTGCTGTTCGCGGCCATAAAATTGCAGGTCCGCCAGCGTCAGAAGATTGAGGCTGCCGGCCAGTTTGCTTTTATTTTTCCTTACCCCTTTGGCCACAGCCCGCAACTTGCCCGCCTGCCGGGTAAAAAGCACCAGAATGCGGTCGGCCTCAGCATAGTCGTAACTTCTTAATACCAAAGAAGAGGATTGAAAATACACGGCAGCGCCTTCCTTAATCACCCTGAATACGGGCCTCCGTGACCATGTGCCCCTGCGGCATTACGTTTTTGCATGAAATTGTAGAGACGCCGTGCATGGCGTCTCTACGAAAAA
>CAYVTN010000501.1:0-1502 GCA_964454395.1 uncultured bacterium
TAAAGGTCCATGCCCCCGAAAACTCCAAACTCAACCAGGAAAAAGAAGATCTTCGATTTACCATTTCCAAACGGATCATAGAAATCTATGCCTCCCGGCACACAACCGTCAAGGGCAATCACAAAGCCATTCCTGTTGTGCTCACCCCGCAGGTCAAAACGGAAATCGCATGTTTGCTCAAGGCCGGTAATGGCCAGTTTTTTGTCGATGCCTACCAGCGCTCTGGGCGCTACCGTCCCATGATCGCCGCAGCCCTTAAAAAAGCCGGCCTGCCCGTGGAGCTTTCGTGGCTGCCGCTGATCGAAAGCGGTTTCAAGGTCAAGGCCATGTCGCAGGCCAGAGCCTTGGGGCTTTGGCAATTTATCCCCTCCACGGGCTACAAATTTGGCTTAGTCCGCAACCGTTACATCGATGAGCGTCTCGATCCAGTCAAGGCCACCCAGGCGGCCATTAAATACCTTAAAAAACTTCATCAGATCTTTGGCGACTGGGTTACCGTGCTGGCCGCCTACAATTGCGGCGCAGGCCGCGTTTTGCAAGTCATCCGGGAACAAAACGTCAATTATCTGGACAACTTTTGGGATCTCTACAATCGGCTTCCCAAAGAAACCGCCAGCTATGTTCCCCGGTTTCTCGCCACGCTTTACATCACCTCCCACCCCAAAAAATACGGTTTGACAACTATCAAACCGCAACAACCACTGCCCTGGAAAACCGTGCAGGTAGACCGGCAAGTGCGGCTCAAAGATGTGGCAAAAGCGCTGGGTACCGACAAAAACACGCTGGCAGCACTCAATCCCGAACTTCGATACGCGGTCACCCCGCCCACGACCTACTCGCTTCGGGTGCCTCCCGGCAAGACTTTGGCTCTTCAGGACGCCATTGACAGCATCCCGTCATATAACCCTTTCAAACGCTTCGTAGCTTACCACCGTGTAAAATCCGGAGAATCCCTGTGGTCGATCGCCAGAAAGTATCACGTCCAGATATTGAGCATAGCTCGCTTCAACAAAATCAACCGCCACCACGTTCTCCGTATCGGAATGCTGCTCAAAATCCCTACCAAAGGCACTCCTTCGATGGTGGCATCGGCTTCGTCGATTCCAGACCAACCACATAGTCGTAGACAAACCCAGCGCCATATTGTAAAAAAAGGCGAGTCACTATGGAATATCGCGCGGCGCTACAATACGACGCCCCAGAACCTTAGGCGCAGCAACCACTTGGCCAGCAACTCGCTTGCAGTCGGCCAGGTCCTGAAAATTCCGATGACCGTCGCGCAGAAATCTCATAGAAAAACCATCAGGACCTATCATGTAAAACAGGGCGACAGCCCCTATGCCATCGCCGAACGTCACAACATGTCCCTGGATCGGCTGCTGCAGATCAACAGCCTGTCCAGCGAGGCCAAAATTTTTCCTGGACAGGAGCTTACCGTAAGATAGCGTCTCGCCCCCGTAGCTCAGTCCGGATAGAGCGCTTGCCTCCGGAGCAAGAGGTCA